>NZ_JBQCGW010000050.1:0-71865 GCF_051955275.1 Pseudobacter sp.
CTGCCATTGTCATTTACTTTCATGGTGCCGCCGGTGGTGCCGATGAATAATTTATTGGTCTTGTCGAAGGTGGTCTGCATGAAATAATTGTCTTCTATCACGCATACGGTTTCCACGGTGCCGGTGCTCACCATTTTCCAGGCGCCATCCAGTTTCTGTGCAAAGGAAGAAGCGCTGGTCAACAGCAGGCTCAGTACAACTGTAGTGCTTGCAAGCATTTTTTTCATGGTCGTTGATTTGTATTCTAAATGTAATGATTCCGTATGAAACGGGCGTCTGGCGTATGGGTTCAATCAGTTCTTTTTCCGCTCCTGTGCCTTCTGTTGCTGGTATTCAGTAGGCGTCATATTGAACTGCCGCTGGAAATTCCGCGCAAAATTGCTCTGGGAGCTGAATCCCACCATCGCTGCAATTTCATAGATCCTGTACTCTCCGCTTGTCAGCAGTTCCGCAGATCGCTTCAGCCGGATGATATTGATGAACTCCAGCGGGCTCAGTTCAGAAACAGCTTTGATCTTACGGTACAAGGTAATGCGGCTCATATTCATGAACCTGGCCAGTTGCTCCACGTTCAGATCTTCCTCTTCCAGGTGTTTGTAAATGGCTTCATTCAATTGTTCCAGGAATCGCTCATCCGCTTTGGTATGTGCCATGCTCTGGATATGCGCCAGGGGCGAACTGGTAAAGAAGTTGCGGAGCATGGCACGGTTGTTCAGCAGGCTGGCTATCTGCGCCATCAGGTGCTCTTTGGAAAAGGGTTTTTCTATATAGGCATCGGCCCCGAGCTCAAGCCCTTCCACTTTCGACTGAATGGTGTTTTTAGCCGTGAGCAGCATTACAGGAATATGTGAATACTCGAAGTTGGATTTGATCATTTTGCACAATTCAAAACCATCCATCACAGGCATCATCACATCACTGATGACTAACTGAACTGGCTCCGCTTCCAGCACCCGCAGGGCTTCACGGCCATCCGCAGCTTTGAGGATCGTATATTTGGTATGGAGGATCCTTTCCAGGAAATCCAGTATCTCTTCTTCATCGTCTACCAGTAGAATGATAGGTTGCATAGGCAGGTTGGTTAGGTTTTTTCTTTATGTATTGGCCAGCGGCAGTTTCAGTACAAAAGTATTCTGCATGCCTGTTTGTTCTTTCAGATAGAGCTCACCTTTGTGCAATTCCGCCAGGGAACGGGCCAGCGTCAGTCCGATACCGGTCCCTTTTTGTTTTACATTCTGTTTGAGCCGGTAGAACGGCTCAAAGATCCTTTCCCGGAGATCGGCCGGTACCGGTGGTCCATCAGTGCTGATCTCAATCTGCACAAACTGATCGTCTTTTTTCACTGGCAGCAGTTTCACCCACATGGCTGTCTCTGCATATTTCACGCCATTACTGAAAAGATTGCTCAATATCTTTTGCAAAGCCTCTTCATCAGCCATGATGGAAATATGTTCTTCAGGCATTTCGATGGTATAGGACAGGTTGCGTTTCTTCGCCAGTGGGGCGAAATTGGAATAGATTTCCTGTAACAGGGTATCTATTTCCACTTTTGCAAACTCGATACTGAAGCCCCTGGTTTCCGTCTGCCTGAAATCAAGGATCTGCGATACCAGTGTGAGCAGGCGGTTGGTATTCCTGTCCATCATAAGCACATCCTCCCTGATCACCGGCAGCTCGTCCAGTTTTTCCATCAGGTTTTCCACCGGCCCTTTTATAAGCGTCAAAGGAGTTTTGATCTCATGCGCCACATTGGTGAAGAAATCGAACTTGGCTTCATAGATCTCTTTCTCCTTTTGCACTTCAATCCTTTTATGATAGGTCTGGAAGAGATACCAGGCAAGACTTCCCAGTAATAATCCATACACCAGGTAGGCCCAGGTGGTGCGATACCAGGGTGGCATAATACGGATCACCAGCGGTTTTGCTTCCTGTCCCCATTGATCATTGATCCCCGCTTTCACATGAAACGTATATTCTCCCGGTGGTATATTGGTGAAATAAACTTTCCGGTTGGTATTGATGGTGGTCCAGTTTTTTTCAAGCCCCTCCATCTTATAACTGTAACTGGTGATATCAGGTGCGGTAAAACTGAGCGCTGCAAAATCGATGCTGATACTCGACTGATCTGCGGGCAGTTCTATTCTTCCCGTATGAAGGATAGATTGTTTCAGTGCTGAACTGTCGGCATGCACCACCAATTCTTTGTTATGTACCTGTATTCCCGTGAGGTATACAGGGGTCACCATCACATTACGGGTAAATGTTTCAGGTCTGAAAGTTACCATACCTTTGATGCTCCCGAAATACATGGTGCCTTCGGAGTCTTTGAAACCTGAATGATAATTGAACTGGTCATTCAGCAGGCCATTGGATTTCCGGTATACGATCATTTTGCCGGTGGCAGGATCAAAATCCACTAACCCCCGCGAAGTGCTTACCCAGAGATGCTTGTTATTGTCTTCCGTGATCTTGAAAATATAGTTACTCGGAAGACCGTTGGCAGTAGTATACCTTGTAAACTTTTTCCGGTCTGCACTCATGGAACAAAAGCCTGATCCTTCTGTAGCAAACCATAACCGTCCATCGCTGCTCTCGCAGATGGAGTTGATGGCATTGCCGGCAAGGCTATTGCTGTTTTCCGGATCGTTTTTCAAGGCTCCTTTCACACCCGTCGCCGGGTTGAACCAGTACACGCCCCAGCCGTGCGTGCCCGCCCAGATGGTCTGGCGGCTGTCTTCCAGGAGGGTAGAAACGTTAATGCCGCCAGGTACAGCCGCTTCCCTGTCCCAGCCATCATTTTCCGTATCATAACGATACAGATGATTACCCGTACCCGCATACACGATGCCTGCTTTGGATTTGAGGAAGCAGAGACCGAAATTATTCCTCAGTTGCTTCGGACCCATGCCCGCATCATAATGCCGCTTCACTTTACCGGTCCGGATGTCCATCAGGTCGATCCCATGTTCATGCGTGCCTATCCAGAGATCATTACCATCTACCAGCAGTCCATGGATATTGTAATAGGAGATGCTGCCCGGCAATCCGGTAGGATGGAAACTGGTAATAACGCCCGTACGGCGGTTGAGCTTATTCAGACCGGCATCCTCCGTACCGATCCAGATATTGCCATCATTGTCTTCACAGATCTCGCGCACGGCATTGCCGCTGATTGAATTTGCTGAATTATCAGGGTAATATTTTTTGAAGGAAGTATTCTGTTTTGGAAAATAATTGATGCCGCCGAAGAAAGTGCCTGCCCATACACCGCCTTCACGGTCCTTACACAAAGTGTACACGGCATTGTCTGCAAGTGAGTAGGGGTCCAGGAATTTTTTCTTCAGGTTCACCAGTTCCCCGTTCTCTTTCATGATGAAGATACCTGACTCGGTGGCCAGCCAGTATTCACCGGGTGCATACCGGAGAATATCACGCACATAGATAGTGGTCTTGTCAGGGTTGTACGTCAGGATCTGTTTGAAGCTTCCCGTAGCAATATCAAATTGTTTCAGGCCCTGGCAACTGGTGCCGATGAAAAGGGTGCCATTATCGCCAGACACTATTCTTTCGATATAACAACTGGCCATCGGCCAGCTCCCGGACCTTAAGGGGTAGCGTTTGAATGTTTCAGAAACAGTATCAAAACGCTGCAGTGCGCCATCCAGCGAGGCGAACCACATATCACCGTTGTCAGCAGTACAGAGCGTTGTAGCGGTGATGTATATGCGCTCATCGAAACGTTTGAGTTGTCTGGTGTTGAAGTTGTAACGGCAAACAGTGCGGCCGCTCATGAACCACATCTGTCCGCTGTGGTCCATCCTGATATTGTTCACACCGGTTACATTGTTGAAGAACCGGACCAGCTTCTCGCTTTCTTCATTGAACCGGTACAGGCCTTTTTCTGCGCCTACCCACATTACACCTTCGGGATCGAGAAACAGACTGAAGATCAGATCGCGGCCCGGTGTGCCTTTATCTTCACCCAGCTGAAATAATCTGAACTGGTAGCCGTCAAAACGATTGAGCCCTTCCTTGGTGCCGAACCAGAGAAATCCTTTCCTGTCCTGCAGGCTGCAGGTCACTGAATTATTACTGAGACCATTCTCCGTCTGATAATGCCTGGAATAATACGATTGTGCATTTGCTGATAAAACAGCAAGCAGCAGAAACAGCATGCAACATTTTGTATAAATAATGATACGCATGGAATGGTCGTATTGAAAAAGCAATCGTTATTTCATGAATCGATTTAAAAGTAACCATTATCACTGAAAAAAATCGTGTAAACGTTTGCAACCATTACTTAACTAACAATTGATTGCTGTATGAAAGTTCATTCATGGCAATCCCAGCCGGGAATTGCATACGGTATCGCCATGCACCCATGGCAGATCAGCCGCACCTTACTGGCAGCCTTATTCCTCTTTCTCTTCTGTTTTCCTGCAGCTGCACAGGATACAACAAAACTCAGTAAAGACAATGCTGTATTGATCGCTGTTAGTCCGAAGGACACAACGGGTACCATTATACGAGGTATTGTAAAAGACAGTACCGGCATTGGCCTCGGGCAGGTGACGGTGCTGGAGAAAGGCACTAAGAATGCCACCATCACGGCTGCCGATGGCAGCTTCTCCATCCGTCTCCGTAAAAATACCAGCGCCCTCGAAATCTCTTCGGTAGGCTTTCTTACGCAAACCATTACACCCGGTAACCAGGCAAGCCTGGAGATCACGCTGGAGCGCGACCGGCGCGATATGGGCGAAGTGGTGGTGATCGGTTATGCAGCTAAAAAGAAGGAAAGTCTTACCGGTGCCATCTCCACCATCACGGCCAAAGACATGGAACGCGTTCATGGTGGCTCTACGGTCAGCAGCGGACTGGCAGGAAAGATCCCGGGTGTTTCTTTCCGGATGCCTGATGGAAGGCCCGGTTCTGCGGCCACCATC
The DNA here is from genome assembly GCF_051955275.1 of Pseudobacter sp. Lineage (NCBI taxonomy): Bacteria > Pseudomonadati > Bacteroidota > Chitinophagia > Chitinophagales > Chitinophagaceae > Pseudobacter > Pseudobacter sp. The sequence goes on from NZ_JBQCGW010000050.1 coordinate 4,947, forward strand.
CAGATCCGTAACATGGGAACACCGCTCTATGTAATCGATGGCATACAACAGGATGCCGGTCAGTTCAATAACCTGGCGCCAAACGATATCGAAAGCGTTACTGTGCTGAAAGACGCATCAGCAGCGGTTTACGGCGTTCGGGCCGCCAACGGCGTAGTGGTGGTCACCACCAAAAAAGGTAAGATGGGTGCCCGCAATACCTTCAATGTGGATGGATATGTGGGTACACAGAACTGGACCAGCTTCCCTGATGTGCTTACCAGCTCATACGATTACATGAAATACCGCGCCGAAGCAGAGATCAACCGCTATGGCAGTACCAATATAACCGACGAAGAATTGGCGAAATACCAGGCAGGCACTGAGCGTGGCTACCAGAGCTTCGACTGGAAAGACTTTATCGTAAAGAAAGATGCGCCTATGTATTCACTCAATGTGAATGCTTCCGGCGGATCAGACCGCATTCAGTATTATCTCTCGGGTACACGACTCTGGCAGAATTCCGTACTGGGCCGCGAGTTCACCTTCGAACGCAATAACATGCAATCGAATGTAACGGCAAAGATCTCCAACAGGCTCAAACTCGGCATGCAGGTGAATGGCCGCATTGAAACGAGAGAAAATCCAGGTGTGCCCTACCAGGATGATTACTGGCTCGCCCGCTTCGCCATCCTGCGCAATACACCCCTGGAAAGACCTTATGCAAACGATAATCCTGAGTACCTCAACGATATCAAACACAATGAAACCAACTGGGCCTATCTCAATAAAAAATATGCAGGCCGTTACAAAAGCGACTGGCGTGTATTGCAAAGCAACTTCACGGCAGAGTACCAGATCCCGTATGTAAAAGGACTGGTGCTGAGCGGCATCTTCTCCTACTACTATGCAGACCACCTGCTCAATAACCACGAGTATACCTACAAGACCTATACTTATGATGTTGGTAACAATACTTACAGTCCAACCGGCGGCAGTACCAACCCCTGGCGCGAACGCGAACAGATTAAACAGGTGAATTACAATACCCAGGTGCAACTCAGCTATAACCAGACTTTCGGGCTGCACAGCATCAGCGCCACCCTGGTAGCGGAGCGCATCAAGAACCAGCGCCTTCGCAACTGGATCCACTCCGTGCCCAGCTCCAACGTACTGCCACTGATCTATTTCAATACCGCCGATACGTATAACGACAGTGATGACCGTGAAGCAAGGATCGGTTATATCGGCCGCGTGAGTTACGGATATGATAACCGCTACTTCCTTGACCTGGCAGGCAGGCGTGATGCGAGTTATCTCTTTGCTCCCAATAACCGCGTGGGTTATTTTCCTTCCGTGTCTGCCGCCTGGAGAATTACCGGAGAGAAATTTGTGCAGAAATTACTGGGAGATCAGAACATTTTAACCGACCTCAAGCTCCGGGCATCATGGGGCGTACTGGGTGATGATAAACAGGCAAACGGCGATCCCATCGTTCCTCCTTTTGCTTATATCGAAGGTTACAATTACGGACAGCCCACTGCCATCCTCGATGGACAGGCAGTACTGGGCACCCGCGATAAAGGCGTTCCCATCAACAATATCACCTGGATCAGAAGCGCCATTACCAATATCGGTCTTGATTTCAGTTTGCTGAACGGCAAGCTCACCGGTAGTGTGGAATATTTCTACCGCAAGCGCACCAAGCTCCGTGGCCGCAAGCAGGACAGGCTGGTACCACTGGAGATCGGTTACGCGCTGCCTGATGAAAGCATCAACAGTGATGCACAGTTCGGACAGGAAGCCGCATTGAACTATACAGGAACTATCGGAAAGCTGAACTTCAGTGTGGGAGGTAATGTAATGTATACAAGAGGCAAATTCCTTTCTTCCTACAACCCTGTATTTTTCCACTCATGGGACCAGTACAGGAATTCCATGGAGAACCGTTTCCTGCGGATCGACTGGGGACTGCAGACCATCGGACAGTTCCAGAGCATGGAAGAGATCACCGGTTATCCGGTCAATATCGATGGCAAAGGCAATACCACTTTGCTTCCGGGAGACCTCATCTATGCTGACCTTAACGGAGATAATAAGATCGATGGATATGATATGCGTCCCATCGGCTACGGCAGGGGCACTCAACCCAATATCAGTTATGGTTTCAATTTCGGACTGAGCTATAAGAGCTTCGACTTCCATGCTGATTTCTCCGGCTCCGCGGGCTTCACCTGGTTTCAGAGCTGGGAAACAAGATGGGCCTTCCAGAATGATGGCAACCTCAATACCATCTTCCTGGACCGCTGGCACCGTGAGGATATGCGTGACCCCAACAGCAAATGGATCCCCGGAAAATATCCTGCCAACCGCTTTAACAATGGCGATCACAGCAACTACCGTGACTCGGATTTCTGGGCGCATAATGTGAAGTACCTCCGCGCCAGAACTATCGAGCTGGGATATGCGCTTCCGGGCCACCTGATATCCAAACTGAAAATGCAGCGCGCCCGCGTGTATATCAATACCTACAATCTCTTTACGCTGAGCAATCTCAATAAGTTTGATGTAGACCCTGAAATAGCGGAAGAGAATGGCTTGCAGTTCCCTCAGAACAGGATCCTCAACGTAGGTATCAATCTCTCATTTTAAGTATTGCAAAAATGAAGACGATGAACAAGATCATTAAACTGACAACCATATCGCTGCTGCTGGGATCATCAGCATGCATGAAGGACAAGGATTTTCTGAATGTCCCTTCCAACTCTATCCTCACCAATGAACAGGCTTTCTCGGAGCCATCACAGGTTCTATCCATCCTGGCTGACCTCTACAACCGGCAGCTGGATTTCACCAACTTCGACAGCTGGCAGAGCTTTGCCGATTTCAGTGAAAGCTTTCCCAGCCAGAACGACCAGGAATTCTTTGTAAAAAGAACAGGCTGGGGATTTGGCGAATGGGGTACCTGGGATTACGGTTATATCCGCGATGTAAATCTCTTTTTAGAACGGGCTACTGCCGCTACCAAACTGGAAGAGTCAGACAAGAGCCGTTTCATTGCAGAGGGACGTTTCCTGCGTGCCAATTTTTATTTTGAAATGACCAAGCGAATGGGTGGTGTGCCACTCATCCTGAAATCATTGTACTATGAACTGGGCAGCGATCCTGCTTCTTTACAATTCCCCCGTGCGAAAGAATCTGAGATGTATGATTTTGTCATAGCAGAAGCAGAGGCTATCAAAGACCAGTTGCCGGCGAATGCCACAATCAAGAGCAGAGCTACCAAAGGTGCAGCACTGGCAATGGCTGCAAGGGCCGCCGTGTACGCGGGTTCCATTGCCCGGTATGGCAATGTTACGCCATCCGTTACACTGCCCGGTGGGGAAGTAGGCATTCCTGCTGATAAGGCTGATGCTTATTATGAGAAGGCGCTCAGTTTGGCCAAAGACATCATCAATGGCAGTGCAGGTGCATATGCGCTCTATAAAGCAAAGCCTGATCCTGTTGAGAACTTCACGTATATCTTCCTGGACAAAGGCACCAATCCTGAGCCCATCTTCACAGAGGATTACCGGCTCAGAAGCGGCAAAGTGCATTATTTCACCGGCTGGAACCAGCCACGATATGGAGCTGAGGAAGAAGAGGGGGGAAGGATCAATCCATCGCTCAACCTGGTGCAGGCCTTTGAGAAACTCGATAATACATTTGCCCCGCTGCCCATAACAGATGGCGGTGGCAATCCCATCTTCTACAATAATCCCACTGATCTGTTTGCGGGCCGTGATCCGCGTTTAGCCGCTACCGTTATACTACCCGGATCCAGCTTCAAGAACCGTCCGGTTGATATCTGGGCAGGTGTGCAACTGAACAATGGTACCATTGTGTCCGGTGACGACCGTGGCGCGCAGAAGCCTTTGCCCGGCAGCGCCACCCCTGTGCAGGTGGTAGGTTTCGATGGTCCCATCAATGCAAAAGAATTCACGGCACAGTCCGGCTTCTATATCCGGAAATACCTGGATCCCACACCGGGTGCTGGCTCCCGTGGTACCAACAGTGAAGTGCCTTTCATCCGATATCGTTTTGCAGAAGTGCTGCTGAATGCAGCAGAAGCGGCCTTTGAGCTGAACAGGAAGGATGAAGCGGCCGGATATCTCAATGAAGTAAGAAAGCGGGCCGGGTTCACAATTGACCTGACAGCTGCACAGATAACCTTCGATCGCATTGTGCACGAACGCAGGGTGGAGCTGGCTTTTGAAGGACATATCCTCTTTGATATGAAACGCTGGAGGCTGGCGCACCAGGTCTGGGATGGCAACAGGATGACTGCTGCCGAACTGGTCACCAATATCGGCAAAGCCAATAAGAGGAGCACGCAGCCCTGGGCTTTATGGCCATACAAGTACCATGCTCCTGGTGATCCCAATCATGGCAAGTGGCTGTTCAAAATTGTGCTGCCGGCGCTGGTCACAGGTACCAATAATTTCCAGCTTGGCAATTATTATTCTTTCATCAGTGATGAAGTGCGGGCCAGCAATCCAAAGATCGTAAGGCAGCCGAATCAGTAATTGTTCATCATTCAATGGCATGATCATGAAAGTAAAACTCATATCCATCATATTGCTGGCAGGCTGCACAATTGCAGTGAGCTGCAAAAAAGATAATTACGAAGCGCCATCGGCAAGCCTTACCGGCAAACTGGTGTACAAGGGAGAACCGATAGGCGTGGAACACGATAAAGTACCCTTCGAACTATACCAGTATGGCTTCGGAAAAACAGGCCCCATGGGCAATACCTTCAAGCAGGACGGCAGTTACTCCATGCTGCTCTTCAACGGCGAGTACAAATTGGTTGTGCCTGAAGGACAGGGACCTTTCCAATGGAAAAAAACTCCTCAGGGCAGGCCGGATACCGTTGTGATCAATATCAGCGGCAATCATACACAGGACCTGGAAGTAACACCGTATTTTATGATCCGGAATGTACAACTGACGGCCGGGGGCGGGAAAGTGAATGCCAGCTTCGGTCTGGAGAAGATCATTACAGACGCCTCCGGAAAAAATATAGAGAATGTAGCACTCTACATAAACAGAACATCCTTTGTGTCTGGCACCGATAATAATGGTTCGGCTTCCGTGAACGGCGCCGATATCACTGATCCCGCCAATGTTACACTCTCCGTGAACATTCCGGGAATGACGCCTGCGCAGAACTATATTTTCGCACGCATCGGGCTTAAGATCGATGGAGTGGAAGACAGGATCTTCTCACCACTGGTGAAGCTGAGCTTCTGATGAGGTGATGCGTTTGTTTTCAATTTCTAAACTTTCATAATGATGAAGAAGTACAGCCTCCTGATTGGATTACTATGTGCCGGCGCCAATCTTTTTGCGCAGGACTGGACAGTTAAACGAAACAGGATCCTTACCCCCTGGGCGGAGCAGGTAAAAGCGGACAAGCCACTGCCTGACTATCCGCGGCCTCAGATGGTGCGCAGTAAATGGATGAACCTAAATGGCCTCTGGCAATACAATATCCAGCCGGCATCCCTGCAGGGTAAGCCCGCTGCGTTCGAAGGCCCAATACTGGTTCCCTTTGCTGTTGAATCAGCGTTATCAGGTGTTGAAAGAAAAGTGGGAAAAGACAGTGTGCTCTGGTACGAAAGAAATTTTACAGTACCGGCGGATTTCAAAAAGCACAATGTACTGCTGCATTTCGGAGCAGTGGACTGGGATTGTACCGTATTTGTGAATGGACAGGAGATCGGCAATCATAAAGGTGGCTATACAGCCTTTTCATTTGATATTACCAGCGCATTGAAAAAATCAGGATCACAGACTGTTACCGTCCGGGTATGGGACCCTTCCGACGAAGGCCCGCAGCCAAGAGGCAAGCAGGTGGTAAAACCTCATGGCATCTGGTATACTCCGGTGACGGGCATCTGGCAAACGGTATGGATCGAAGCCGTTGCTCCCACCTATATCAGTAATATAAAACAAACACCGGATATCGATAAAAAGAAACTGGTTGTTTCCACTGAAGTTAAGAGTTCTCAGGATGGTGACCAGGTGCGCATTACAGCCTTTAAGGATAACCAGAAGATAGCGGAACAAACTGTGCCGGTAAACAGTGAGGGGGCTTTGAATATCGATAACCCTGTGTTATGGAGCCCTTCCAATCCGGTGCTCTATGATCTGAAATTTGCTGTCTTACGTAAAGGTAAAATCATCGATACCGTTGCCAGTTATTTCGCCATGCGCAAGATCTCCATGGGAAAAGACAATAATGGCATCCAGCGCATGCTGCTCAATAATGAATTTGTATTTCAGTACGGGCCGCTCGATCAGGGCTGGTGGCCCGATGGATTGTACACCGCACCCACCGATGAAGCCCTGAAATTCGATATCGTGCAAACGAAGGAAATGGGCTTCAATATGATCCGTAAACATGTAAAATTAGAACCAGCGCGCTGGTACCGCTACTGCGATGAACTGGGTTTACTGGTTTGGCAGGATATGCCGAGCGGCGACCTGGGCAATAGTTGGGAGCCCGATCCCGGTTCCTATGGCCGTGCCTCCGATAAGCAACGTACCGATGCCTCCGATAAGATCTACCGTGCCGAATGGAATGAGATCATGCAGCAGTTCCATCACTTCCCCAGTATTGTGGTATGGGTTCCTTTCAATGAAGCATGGGGACAGTATAAAACAAAGGATATAACGGAATGGACGATGCGAAATGACCCTTCCAGGCTGGTGAACAGCGCCAGCGGCGGTAATTTTGAGCCGGTAGGACATATCATGGACCTGCACCATTATCCCGATCCCAGCATGCCGCGCCCCGACCTGTTCGGTGCAGACCGCATCCTGGTGCTGGGCGAGTTCGGTGGACTGGGACTGCCACTGGAAGGACATACCTGGCAGGAGAAAGACAACTGGGGGTACCAGAGTTACAGGAACAGCCAGGAGCTTTACAAGCGTTATGCAGAACTGATGCAGCGCATTCCGCACCTGATCGAAAAAGGATTGTCTGCCGCCGTGTATACACAAACCACAGATGTGGAGATTGAGACGAATGGCCTGCTTACCTACGACAGGAAACAATTCAAGATCCCCGCAGCACAGCTGAAAGCCGTGCACCAACCCTTGTACCAGACCAAACTTGTTACGCTCGCCAAACAATAAATGCTCCATGAAAAAAATAATATCAGGCTTTGTCTTTTGCCTGCTGGCCGGTTCTTTGCCGGCACAGCGGTCAGCGCCTGCGTACCCATTGATCACACATGATCCTTATTTCAGCATCTGGTCTGCAAGCGACACATTATCGAACAGTTCCACCACACACTGGACAGGAAAATCACTGGCCCTGACTGGTATCCTTAAAGTAGATGGGCAACTCTACCGTTTCATGGGAGCACCATCTGCAGTGCAGGCTGCTATTCAGAAAAGTGTACATATCAGCGCCACTCAAACCACTTACAGTTTCACCTGTGGTAAGGTGGACCTGACTTTACAGTTCACTTCTCCATTGCTGCTGAATAACCTTGATCTTGTGTCCAGACCCGTTTCTTATATCGATACCCGCGCGCAATCAAATGATGGCAAAGCACATGATGTGCAGTTGTACCTCGGCGCCAGTTCGGATCTTGCCGTCAACAAACCAGACCAGGAAGTGACAGCATCGCAGTACAGTGCCAGTGGGCTCAGCCTGCTGAAGGTGGGCACTACTGCCCAACCTGTACTGAAAACAAAGGGAGATGATGTGCGGATCGACTGGGGATATTTCTATGTAGCTGTTCCTGCCGCAAAACAGGTACAGCAGTCCATAACGGACTCCCGTCCGCAGGAACATGCCTTTGATGCAGTAACGCAACAGGCCGCAACGGGCAAACAACTTTCATTGAATACTATCATCCGGTTAGGAGCTGTGAATGCGCCAAAGGAACAACTGATCCTGCTTGGTTATGATGATCTGTACTCCGTGCAGTTCTTCGGTCAGGACCTCAAAGCCTGGTGGAAACAATCAGGCCTCAGCATTGAACAGCTGATGGCCGCCGCAGCCAAAGATCATACCACTACCTTGCAGCAATGTGCTGCATTCAATCAGAAAATGCGTGCAGATGCGGTAGCGGTGGGCGGCAATGAATATGCCCGCTTGTGTGAGCTGGCATACCGCCAGAGCATCGCAGCACATAAACTGGTGAAGAGCCCGCAGGGCGAATTGCTGTTTCTTTCCAAAGAAAATTTCAGCAATGGCAGCATCAATACGGTGGATATAACCTATCCCTCAGCTCCATTATATCTGCTCTATAATCCCGGGCTGCTGAAAGGAATGATGAATGGCATCTTTTATTACAGCGAGAGTGGTAAATGGACCAAGCCTTTTGCGGCGCATGATATAGGCACTTACCCGATCGGAAATGGACAAACATACGGAGAAGATATGCCGGTGGAAGAATCGGGTAATATGATCATTCTTGCGGGAGCTATTGCGAAAGCAGAAGGGAATGCCGCCTATGCAAAAAAGCACTGGAAAACCATCAGCACCTGGGCGGAATACCTGGCACAGGCTGGCTTCGATCCTGCCAACCAGTTGTGTACGGATGACTTCGCAGGTCATCTGGCGCGCAATGCAAACCTCTCCGTGAAAGCCATCGTAGCGCTGGGCGTCTATGCCCGGCTGGCCCGGCAGCTGAATGAAACGGCTGTGGCGGATAAGTACCAGCAACTGGCCAACGGCTTTGTAAAACGATGGATGGAGCTTGCTGATAACGGTGATCATTATGCGCTTACATTCGATGGTAAGGGTACCTGGAGCCAGAAGTACAACCTGGTCTGGGATAAACTGCTGGACCTGCAATTATTTCCGCAGGAAGTTTACCGTAAAGAAGTACAATACTATCTCGGTAAACAGCAGACCTATGGCTTACCGCTCGATAGCCGCAAAACCTATACAAAATCAGACTGGATCATATGGACGGCAACGCTGGCAGACAAGCAGCAGGATTTCAAAGCGCTGACCAGCCCTGTGTTCAGATACGCGGTGGAAACAAGTACCCGCGTACCGCTTAGCGACTGGCATGAAACCACCAACGGCATGATGGTTGGTTTCGTGGCCAGGAGCGTGGTGGGCGGCTACTTCATCAAAATGCTGGAAACAAAATTTAAGAAGAAATAAATTTTATACATGCGCAGGAATAATTTTTCAATTGCCTTGCTGCTCGCCCTGCCTTCTGTTTTTACAGGCTCCTGTGCAGATGAAGCGAAGCAGCCGGAACACACTGCAGCCGTCAGAAGCATCCAACTGCCTGACAGCACAAAGTTCCAGGCCAGCATCGATGGTAAACAAACCAGGCTGTACACCTTGAAGAACAGCAATGGCGTTACTGCCTGCTTCACCAATTTTGGTGGCAGGCTGGTGGGATTGTGGGTGCCCGACAGTGCCGGCAATTTCATAGATGTGGCTATCGGCCTCGGGTCTGTACAGGATTATGCAGGTCCCGATGACGCTTACTTCGGGGCCAGTATCGGCAGATATGGCAACAGGATCGCGAAAGGGAAATTTACACTGGAAGGCAAACAATATTCCTTATTCATCAACAATGGGGTGAATACCCTGCACGGAGGCAGGAAAGGATTTTCAGCGGTGGTATGGGATGCAGAACAGCTGAACGATTCAACGCTGAAACTCTCTTATTTATCCAAAGACGGAGAAGAAGGGTATCCCGGTAATCTCACCGTCAGTATTATTTATTCGCTGACAGAAAACAATGAACTGCGCATGCAGTATGCTGCCACCACAGACAAGACCACCATTGTGAATCTCACCAATCATGCGTATTTTAACCTGAATGGAGAGGGCAGTGGCAGTATCGGTGATCACCTGCTCACCATCGATGCGGAACGGTACACACCGGTGGATTCAACACTGATCCCAACCGGAGAACTTGCGCCTGTGGCAGGTACACCTTTCGATTTCACAAAACCTGTAACTATCGGTTCCAGGTGGAATGAAGCCAATGAGCAACTGAAGAATGGCGGTGGGTATGACCACAATTTCGTACTGAACGGATCAGGATTGAAACCCGCTGCCCGGGTGGTGGGGGATAAATCGGGCATCGTGATGGAAGTTTTCACTGAGGAGCCAGGGCTGCAATTCTATGGCGGCAATTTCATGGCAGGAAAAAATACATTGAAGCAGGGGGCGAAAGATGAGTACAGAACAGCCTTCTGCCTGGAAACGCAGCATTTCCCTGATTCGCCCAACCAGCCCTCATTTCCATCTACAGTATTAAAGCCGGGTGCAAACTATGTTACCGTATCCGTATATAAGTTTTCCGTACGTCAGTAAGGACTATGATTACCAGGGTTACCATTGAAGATATTGCGCGGGAGCTGAAGATCACCGCTGCTACTGTGTCGCGTGCATTGAACGATCATCCCGGCATCAGTGAGAGCACCCGCAAACGCGTGAAAGAAACAGCTGCAAAGCTGCACTACCAGCCTAACCGGATCGCGAGCTCGCTCCGGTTGGGCCGGACCAAACTCCTGGGTGTGATCATCCCCAGTGCGGAGATCAATTTTTTCGGATCTGTGATCCATGGGATCGAGCGCATCGCCACGCAGAACAATTACAGTGTGCTCATTTACCAGTCCAACGAAATGTATGAACTGGAAAAGAAAGGAGTCCAGGCATTCCTGCAATCGCAGGTGGATGGCGTGCTGGCCTCGGTTTCCAAAGAAACCATCAATGCCGATCATTACCTGGAGATCAAAAAACGCGGCGTACCCCTGGTGCTGTTCGACAGGGCGATGGATTCTCTCGGCGTGCCTTCCGTAGTGATCGATGATTATGCAGGAGCTTTTGCGGCCACCAAACACCTGATAGAACAGGGGTGCAGAAGGATCGCGCATATCGGGGGGCAACAGCATGTGAGTATCTTCAACCAGCGCCTGAAAGGGTATATCGATGCGCTGAATGTGCATGGCATTGCCGTGAATGATGATGCCATCGTGTATGGAAAAGTGAGCATCGAATCCGGCAGGGAATGCATGCAGCAGTTACTGGGCCTGTCCGGAGCACCGGATGCTGTGTTTGCAGTGGAAGACTTTACCGCGCTGGGCGCCATGCAATGTATCAAGGATGCAGGGATCCGCATTCCGGAAGAGATCGCTGTCATCGGATTTGCCAATGAACAGTTCTGCGAATTTCTGACACCTGCACTGTCATCCGTGAACCAGCAGACGGTCACCATGGGAGAGAAGGCTGCTGAATTACTGTTCAGTGAACTGCAATCCGCCGACCGCTACCAAAACCCGGCCCGGAAGATCATCCTGGAAGCAAGACTGGTTTGCCGCGCTTCGAGCATCATAAAGAGGTAAATTGTAATAAATGTACAGATATGTATTTCATCGCCTTCAAACATTTAGCAGCAGTCGTTAGCAGGGCAGTCGGAAAATTACCTGGGAGGCAAATGCAGTTGTTGTTTTGCCTGTTGATGGGGAGTAGCAGTCTGCCTGCCCAGGAATTTTCTTCTTCCGGCAGTTTTCAACTATCTGCGTATAAAGAGCTTCCGCTCGGAGCTGTAAAGCCGAAAGGGTGGTTGCTGCACCAGTTGCAGCTGATGCGCAATGGCAGCACAGGCCACCTGGACAGCATACATAAGAAGATCCGCGGCAATGGCTGGCTTGGCGGCAAAGGAGATGGCTGGGAAGCCACGCCCTACTGGCTGGATGGCGCAGTGCCACTGGCATGGTTACTCGAAGACGATAGCCTCAAGCAGCATACGATGAAATACATCAACTGGGTGCTGGACCATCAGCGCCCATCCGGTTATTTCGGTCCAATTACCAAACAGGAGCGGGAGACCGGCATCACCATCACTGCTGCGGATTGCAACAATGGAGAAGACTGGTGGCCCAAAATGGTGATGCTGAAAGTGCTGCAGCAATATTATTCCGCAACGGAAGACAAGCGTGTTCTTGCTTTCATGACAAAATATTTCCGGTACCAGTTGCAGACCCTGAAGGGTTGTCCCTTATCCAAATGGACTGAATGGGCCGAAGCGCGCGGAATGGACAATGCCCTGATGGTGCAATGGCTGTACAGTAAAACAAAACAACCCGAGCTCCTGAAACTGTCAGCACTGCTGCAACAGCAAACCATTCCCTGGAGCCGTTTCTTTGCGGGCCGCGACTGGGTGATCAATGCCGCCACTTACCAGAATGATGAGAAATGGATGACCAGGCATGGTGTGAATGTGGGCATGGCATTGAAAGATCCTGCCGTGCAATACCAGCGCACCGGCGATAAACGTTACCTGCAGGCCCTGCATACAGGTTTCCGCGATCTGATGACATTACATGGATTGCCGTTTGGCTGCTTCTCGGCGGATGAAGACCTTCATGGCAACCTGCCTACACAGGGTACGGAGCTCTGTGCCATCGTGGAAGCCATGTTCTCCCTTGAAACCATCATCGGCATTACTGGAGATACCAGGTATATGGATGCGCTGGAGCGCGCCACCTTCAATGGACTTCCTGCACAGACCACCGTTGATTACAATAACAAACAATACTTCCAGATCGCCAACCAGGTGCATATCAAACGTGGTGTATTCACTTTCTCTTTACCATTTGACCGGGAAATGAACAATGTGCTGGGCATGCGCAGCGGTTATACCTGCTGCCTGGAGAATATGCACCAGGGCTGGACCAAATTCACCACCCATCTCTGGTTTGGAACACCCGATGATGGGATCGCGGCGCTTCATTACAGTCCTTCTGAAGTGACTGCGAAACTTGGGAGATCCAGAACGCCGGTCACCATTAAAGAATCAACCAGCTATCCGTTTGACAATTCAATTCAATTTGAGATCAGCACGGCTTCAGTTGCAAACTTTCCATTCAGTCTTCGCATTCCTGCCTGGTGTAAGGCAGCTGTAATCAGCATTAATGGTATAAAAGAACGTACAGAAAAGGGTGGACAGGTGGTCACGCTCTTGCGTACGTGGAAGAACGGTGACAGGATCACCCTTGAATTACCAATGGAAGTGCAGATCTCGCAATGGGGTGCCAATTCGCGCACGGTTGAAAGAGGCCCGTTGGTGTATGCACTGAAATTGAAAGAAAACTGGAAACAGGAAACCGATGAATATCAGGGTGATTATTTCACCGTTCACACACCCGATGCCTGGAACTATGGCATTGTGGAATCCCAGTTGAAACAGTCGCCCGACTCCTGGAATATAAAAACGGTAAAACCTGTGCAGGATGATTTTGCCTGGGACCTGGCGCATGCACCCATAGAAATTTCCATTCAGGCAAAAAAGATCCCCGGCTGGATCATTGCCCAGGATATCGCGTTGACGCCGGTCACGGCCCGTGACGGATTATTCATGGGAAGGGTAGACCCACAGGAAGAAACCATTACCCTGGTGCCGTATGGCTGCACCAAACTGAGGATCGTGGCCTTTCCGGTGGTGAAATAGGTGATTTCAACTGTTCATACCCCGATATTCCCCGTTGATGGAATAAATATTTGCAACGTTGTTGAAATTTTTACTTTAGCCGGGAGAAAATTCACACCCCATGCGTTACATTCTATCTGTTTTACTCTCATTGAGTTTTTACACAGCTATCCATGCCCAGGGCAATGCCCTCTGGCTGCGATATCCCAGTATTTCTCCCGACGGAAAATCAATTGTATTCGGTTACAAGGGCGACCTCTATCGTGTAGATGCCACTGGTGGAACGGCCACGCCGCTCACCATCCACGAAGCACACGATATGATGCCCGTCTGGAGCCATGATGGAAAAACCATCGCTTTTGCCAGCGACCGCTATGGAAATTTCGATGTATTTGTAATGCCTGCCACAGGCGGTACGCCGGTACGTCTCACTGTCAACAGCGCCAATGATTATCCCTACGATTTCAGCAGGGATAACAGCCAGGTACTGTTTGGCAGCGGCAAGAATGCACCTGCCACCAGTGTAAGGTTCCCTTCACCACGTTTGTTCCGTAACCTGTACCAGGTGCCAGTCAAAGGCGGAAGGCCATTGCTGGTGAGCGCTGCGGGTATGGATATGGCAAAATATAATAATGATGGTACACAGATCATTTTTGAAGACCGCAAAGGATATGAAGATCCCTGGCGCAAACACCATACTTCTTCTGTAACCCGCGATATCTGGGTGTATTCCATCAAACCCAATACTTACCGTAAAATTTCCACTTATAGTGGAGAAGACCGCGAACCGCTTTTCGCCGATAATAACAATGCATATTACCTGAGCGAAAAGGGCGGCATCTCTCAGAATCTCTTCAAAGCATCCCTTACCGATCCGGCTAAAATGGAACAACTGACCAGCTTCAAGGATCATCCCGTCCGTCATCTGTCGAAGTCCGCTGATAATACGCTCTGTTTCACTTATAACGGGGATATCTATACGCTGAAGGAAGGGGGCCGCCCGCAAAAAGTGACCGTAAATATCTTCAACGATGGCCGTGCCGCAGTTGAAAAGATCCTGCCGGTGAACGGCAACGTCACTGAGTTTGCGCTGAGCCCCGATGGTAAGGAGATTGCCTTTGTTACCAGGGGTGAGATCTTTGTGACCAGTGTGGAAGGTAACCAGACCAAACGTATCACCAATACGCCTGAACAGGAGCGTATGGTGGACTGGGCCCCTGATGGTAAAACCCTGATCTATGCCGCAGAGCGCAACGATAACTGGGATATTTACACCTGTAAAATTGAAAGAAAGGAAGAGCCTTATTTCTTTGCTTCAACAGTATTGAAAGAAGAGCCGCTCCTGGCAACCGCAGCAGAAGAATTCCTGCCCAAATTCTCTCCCGATGGAAAAGAAGTGGCTTACTGGGAGAACAGGAATGTGCTGCGTGTGTACAATCTCGCAACTAAGAAATCACGCACCCTGATTCCCCAGGGAAGGAACTACAGTTATGCCGATGGTGATATCGATTTCAACTGGAGCCCTGATAGCAAATATCTCCTCGCTTCTGACCAGTACTTTGGTTTCGGTGGCGGTAATGCTGCCCTGATAAAAGCGGATGGTACAGGTACCATCCTGCATCCTGTGAAGAGTGGATTCGGTGAAACCCGCCCTAAATGGGCGCTGGGTGGCAAAGCCATTACCTGGGCCAACTTCAAAGAGGGCCGCAAATCACTGGCCTTCCAGGGATCGCGTGAAATGGATATCTATGCCATGTTCTTCGACCAGGAAGCATTCGACCGTTACCAGCTGAGCAAAGAAGATTTCGATCTGCTGAAAGAAAAAGAAGACAAGCTCACGAAGAGTAAACCGGCTGCTGATTCTGCTGTTAAAAAAGCAGGTGAGAAACGTGATTCCGCCATCCGCTCCTGGAGCCCGGACCTCAGCGATCTCGACAGCCGCATGCAAAGGCTTACGCTCAACAGCGCCAGTATCAGCGACTATGTGCTCAGTCCTGATGGCAGCAAAGTATATTACCTCGCCGCACTGGAGCGTGGCTTTGATCTTTGGGTTGCTGAACCCCGTACCAATCAGACACGCATGCTTGCCAAACTGGGCAGCACCGGTGGCAGCATCAAAATGAGCAAGGATGGCAAAAGCCTTTTTGTGTCAAACAGGGGTGGACTGATGAAAGTGGATGAGATGGGCAAGGTAACACCCGTGACCATCAACGGAGAGATGATCGTGAACAATGCCGGCGAACGCGAATACATTTTCAACCACGCCTGGCGCCAGGTGAAAGCCAAGTTCTATGATCCCAAACTACATGGTATCAACTGGGAGCAATACAAAAAAGACTACGCGAAATTCCTGCCGCATATTTCAAATAACTACGATTTCCAGGAACTGCTGAGTGAATTGCTGGGTGAACTGAACGGATCGCATACTGGTGGACGTTACAGACCTGTGAACGCCAACCCTGATAATACATCAAGCATCGGGATACTGGCTGATGAAACTTTCACCGGCAATGGTGTGAAGATCGGTGAAGTGATCAAAGGCGGTCCCCTGCATAAAGCCAGCAGCAAGGCCCGCGCAGGCCATATCATTGAAAAGATCGATGGTACGCTGATCTCTCCGGCAACTGACTGGGATGCGCTGATGAACAGGAGAACAGGACAGGATGTATTACTCAGCCTGCTTGACCCCACAACAAACACGCGCTGGGAGCAAACAGTAAAACCCATCTCCGGTGATGAAGAAGCCGGCCTGCTCTATAAACGCTGGGTGAAGAAAATGAGTGACCTGGTTGACAGTTTGAGTGGTGGTAAACTCGGTTATGTACATGTACAGGGTATGAACGATGGCAGCTACAGGACCGTAGTGGATGAAGTGATGGGCAAACACCGCGAAAAGCAGGGACTGGTGGTTGACACCCGTTTCAATGGCGGGGGCTGGCTGCACAATGATCTCAATACTTTCCTGAGTGGCAAAGCCTATTTCAATTTCGCGCCACAGAGCAACAGGCTGCCTGTTCCTGATCCGCTGGATCGCTGGACCAAGCCCAGCATCGTGCTCATGAGTGAAGGGAACTACAGTGATGCACATCTCTTCCCGTATGCCTATAAGAACAATGGCATCGGTAAACTGGTGGGCATGCCTGTGCCGGGCACCGGAACTGCCGTATGGTGGGAAACACAGATCGATCCTACGATCGTATTCGGTATCCCCATGATCGCTGTGATAGGGAAGGAAGACCGTCCGGTGGAGAACCTGCAACTGGAGCCGGATGTATTGGTTCCGTTGAGTTATGAATTATTCCTCGCAGGTAAAGATCCGCAGCTGGAAGCAGCGGTGAAAGAATTACTGAAGAAGTAAAGTGTACAATAATAATCTCGCTGTGGCCAGTCACCCGCGCCCCCGCGAGCGACTGGCCACACACTGAGTAATTTATTACGCCATAGCCGCTAAGATCCCTCTCAGCTCTTCCTCATCCGGCAGATATACATTGCCGAAATCCGTTACCAGCGGGTTGCTGAAGCTCATCGGGTTCACTGTTGCCTTTCTCACCGAGCCATGATATTCCTTCGCTCCGGATTCTTCCATCAGCTTTTTGATATTGGAGGCGCGGATACCTGCACCTGGCATGATGATGATCCTGTCCCCAGCCTGCTTCACCAGTTTGCCGAGCAGCTCGCCGGCTTCGGGCGCGCCGCTTAACTGTCCGGATGTAAGTATGCGCTCACAGCCTGCCGCGATGATATCCTCCAGTGCCTGGAAGGGATCGGGAGTAGCATCAAATGCGCGATTACAGGTAACGCCCATGGGACCGGCCAGCTCCACGAATTCCTTCAGCCTCTCTATATCAATTTCACCATTGATCTTTTGCACGCCAATGGAAATCCCATCGCAGCCCAGTTCCCTGCAGACAGCAATATCCTGTTTGAGGATCTCGATTTCATCTTCATCGTAATAATAATTTCCGCAGCGAGGGCGGAGGATAGGATAGAGCTTGATGGAGATGCGCTCGCGCGTACGTTTGATGGTACCGTAACTGGGCGTGGTACCGCCTTCCACGGGATTGTCGCAGAGCTCAACGCGGTAAGCGCCCGCTTTTTCAGCGATCATGCAGGATTGTAGATTGAAAGCGCAGACTTCGAGAATTGCTTTGGGCATAATATGTTTGGTTGATTAGTAAATATTCTTTGCAGTATGAAACTGGTCTTCGGCATTCGACCTCACGTGGAAAGTGAAACCTGTCTGTAATGCATATGCGCCGT
The DNA here is from genome assembly GCF_051955275.1 of Pseudobacter sp. NCBI lineage: Bacteria > Pseudomonadati > Bacteroidota > Chitinophagia > Chitinophagales > Chitinophagaceae > Pseudobacter > Pseudobacter sp. The sequence goes on from NZ_JBQCGW010000050.1 coordinate 22,652, forward strand.
ATTCCCCGTTCCTGTTCATGGCCAGGAATCCCACCTGGATATCCTTCGCTTTGGCCGGGTTCCTGCTGATGATGCGCTCTACTGCTTCCTTGCAGGCAATTTCCGGGCTGCGGCCCTGGCGCATCAGCTCAACAATGAGGTGGGAACCAACAATGCGTATCACCTCTTCTCCCACACCGGTAGCGGTAGCGCCGCCAACCTCCGGGTCTACGTATAAACCAGCGCCAATGATGGGAGAGTCGCCTACACGTCCCTGCATTTTAAAGCTCAGTCCGCTGGTGGTGCAGGCGCCGCTGAGCCTGCCTTGCTGGTCGAGGGCAAGCATGCCGATGGTATCATGGTTCTCTTTGCCGCCGGGCATGGGATCATTGGTCTTATCGTAAAGCTGGTTTTCAATATTCTTAACGGGTGAATAATTGCTTTTCTTCAGCCACTCCTTCCAGTAGTTTTCGCTCCACTCCGTAAGCAGGTTTTCCTTTTTGAAACCATGGGCCAGCGCAAAGCGGAGAGCGCCTTCTCCCGTAAGAATGATATGCGGCGTTTTCTCCATAATAAGCCTGGCTACAGAAATGGGATGCTTGATATATTCCAGGCACATCACGGAACCGCAATTGTATTTGTCGTCCATGATACAGGCGTCCAGCGTAACCCGGCCATCACGGTCCGGTATGCCGCCATAACCGACACTGCGCACCAGCGGGTCCCCTTCCGGAACTTTCACGCCGGTTTCAACCGCATCCAGTGCATGGCCATTATTGCTCAGGACCGTCCAGGCAGCTGCATTGGCCGCTTTGGCAAAGTTCCAGGTGGAGATTACAATGGGTTTTGTGCCGCCGGTAACGGCCGGTGCCGGATTGGCCGCCTGCAACAGCTTGCCGGTGGCCAGCATCCCTGCGGAACTGAGCACTCCCTGTTGCAGGAATTTTCTACGGGTAGACATTAGCGTTAGTTTATGTTAGTACAATCTTATAATTGTGTGTCTTCTTTTTGGCCCTGTGCATACTCACTGGGTGTTTTGCCGAACTGCTTCTTGAATTCCTGGCTGAAATATTTCCGGTCGTTATATCCCACGGCAAACGCCACTTCATAGACGGTCATTTGTTTTTCCTGTAAGAGCTGTGCCGCTTTTTTCAGTCGCAGCGATTTTACGAAATCATTCACTGACATCTTGCTCACCGCCTTGATCTTCTTGTACAGGATGGGTGCGCTCATAGCCACTTTCCGGCTGAGCATGTCCACCCCGAAATCAGGATGATCCATATTCTCTTCCACAATCTGGATCACACGTTGCAGGAACTCCTGTTCCACCGGGTTGAGCACACTGATCTTTTCTTCTTCCACTACCGGGGCAGCTGAATGCGTGCTCACCTGCTGCAGGAATAATTGTCTCAGCCTTTCCCTGGCTGCCAGCAGGTTCCGGACATTAAGTTCTAGGATCCGGTTGCTGAATGGCTTGGTGAGATACATGTCTGCGCCCGTTTCCAGCCCCGTCACCTGGTCTGTTTGTGTACTTTTGGCTGTCAGCAGGATCACAGGGATATGGCTGGTTCGTTCATCTGTTTTGAGGCGGTGGCAGAATTCAATACCATCCATCTTCGGCATCATCACATCACTGATGATGAGGTCTGGCAATTGAGTGGTAGCGATATCAAGTCCATCTTCCCCGTTGCCTGCTTCCCATACATAATAGTGAGGCGAAAAAGTTTCCCTGATCATATTCCGGAGCTCCGGATTGTCTTCCACAATAAGGATACCTGCCTTGCCGGATGGCTGATGCAACAGTTGCTCTGTTTTATTGGCGGGTTGTTTCGCCGCTTCTTCATCCGGATGCAATACCCTTGCATCTTTGAGCAATTCCTGGCTGAAATGCTTATTGCCTTTAAGCAGGGTAACGATGAAACTGGTGCGGTTGCTGCCCGTGGCGGCATCGGTATCGCTCTCGGCCACTATTGACCCTTTATGCAGTTGAACGATATTCCTGGACAAGGCCAGGCCAATACCGTAGCCGGTGTTCTGCAGTCCATGATCGTCCACCTGGAAAAAGTTGGTGAATACTTTATCCAGGTATTCAGGAGCAATGCCTCTGCCATCATCCGTAATGGAAATGATCACTTCTTTGTTGTTCTCTTTTATCTCTACCCAAATATGTCCGTTTTCCGGTGTGAACTTGATGGCATTGGTCATGAGATTGAAGAATACTTTTTCCAGTTGCTCCGCATCGAACCAAAGCGGGATTGAATCTCCATCGAAGAGGAGAGAGGTGGAAATTTTCTTCTGTATGCAGATGTCACGGAAGCTGTTGTACACTTCTTCCAGGAAAGGGATCAGTTCCTGTTCCTGAACGATCAGTCGTAGATTTCCTGTTTCCGCTTTACGGAAATCCATTAATTCACTCACCAGTTTCAATAACCTGTTTCCATTCTGCCTTACTGAGTTGAGCTGCTGCCGGAAGAAACTGCTGGTATCATCCGAGTCCAGCATCCTTTCCACCGGCGCCATGATGAGCGTCAGGTGTGTTCTGATCTCATGAGAGATATTGGTAAAGAAATTGAGTTTTACCTGGTGTAATTCTTCTTCTTTTTTCAGCAGAGCGCCGAGCAGGAAGTAACGAAGCACTAAGAATACCACACCGCCAACAGCCAGGATATACAGGCAATAAGCCCACCAGGTAAGCCAGAACGGAGGCAGTACCGTTACTTTGAAACTGATAGGATCGCTCCATACACCATCGTTGTTGGCTCCCTTCACCAGGAAATTATAATTGCCCGGAGGCAGATTGGTGTAACCCGCGCTGGCCGTATTGGTATAGAGCCAGTCCTTATCATATCCTTCCAGCTTGTATGCATAACTGTTCTTATTACTCTTGATGAAATTGAGTAAAGCAAATTCAAGCGTGAGTACATCCTGGTTATGCCTGAGCGTGATGTCTGCTGTGCCGGTGATATTCTCTTTCAGGATGCCGGTAGCATCACCAGGTTCTACAACTGTATTCAACAGCCTGATACCTGTGATCACAATCCTGCCTGCTTTCTGGTTGCTTTGTATCTTCTCCGGGAAGAAATGCGTGATGCCATTGAAACCGCCAAAGAAAAATTCTCCATGGCTGTCGCGGTAATAAGAATTATTGTTGAAGGCATTGCCTGCAATACCATCACTCACGGTGAAGATCTGCAGGAGATCCTGACGGGGATTGAATTTGAGCAGACCTTTATCGCTGCTGAGCCAGAGGTTCTGCTGGTTGTCTTCCAGGATGCCGAGGATATTCCGGTTACCGATCTTTTCGGGTTGATTGTAGTAAGTGAGTTTACCCGTTTGTTCATCATAACTGGCCAGGCCTCCCTGTTGGATCCCCACCCAGATCTGTGATTGCCTGTTCTGCTGAATGCAATTCACGAGGTCTGAAGAAACCTTGCGGAACTGTTCTCCTTCCAGCAGGTACAATCCATCGGTGGTAGCCACCCAGAGCCGGTGTTTGTCATCTTCAAAAAATGCATTCGCAGTGGCCTTGAAAGGGGCCTGTGCAGTTATGGCATTGTTGACGGGTTCCAGTCCCTGCGGCACTTTATTGAAGAGCTTGATGCCGAAAGTGGTGCCTACCCAGAATCTTCCTTTACTATCTTCATAGATACCTACCACTTCCTGGTTGAGCAGCACCGCATCATTCTGGTCAAATAGAAATTTCCTGAATTCATTTTTCTCAGGATCAAAAAGGTTAAGGCCGCCCCCGTGGGTACCTGCCCAGATCTTGCCCTGCCAGTCGCGGTACACTACTTTCACCAGGTTGCTCCCCAGAGAGCGGGCATCGCCGGGATTGTGCTTGAAATTCCTGATCCTGCCATTGGTCCTGTCGTAGTAATTGAGGCCACCACCTTCCGTTCCGATCCAGAGATTTTTCTTTTCATCCTCCACGATGCTGCTGATCACATTGTTGTTGAGGAAGAAAGGCTGGTCTTTTTTCCGGAGGATACTGAACGGAGTATTCACGGCCCAGGTATAGTTGAGCCCTCCGAAATAAGTACCCACCCAGATATTGCCTGCATTGTCTTCATAGAGACTGTACACACTGTTCTGGCTGATGCTTTCGGGGTTATTGTCGTCCTGCTGATAGGAGTTGAGCAGGTTGCCTTCTTCATTTAAGATGCTGATCCCTTCCTGGGTGCCTACCCAGAGGCGGCTGTCCTTATCCACCAGCAGTTTGCGGATATTATTGTGGATGATGCTGTTGGTGCCCGGTTGGTGCAGGAACCTGGTGAACTTTCCTGTTTTATTGTCGAACCGGTTGAGGCCGTTGGTATGGGTGCCGACCCAGATCCTGCCCTGGCGGTCCTCTTCGATGGCAGTGATGAAATCGCTGCTGATGGAAGAAGCATCAGTGGGAATATGTTTGAAAACCTGAATGTCTTTCTGATTGCCGGATTTACTGATACGGAAGAGGCCGGCCGTGGTACCTATCCAGAAATTTCCACTGCGGTCTTCCAGGATGGAACGTACTCCCCAGGAGGCAGCATTGCCCGTTCCTGCAAAATCCACCAGCTCAGGCTGTTCATTGTCCGTAGTACTGATGAGGTAAAGCCCAGCGTTGGTTCCTGCCCAGATCTTTCCTTTTTTATCCTCATAAATACTGTAAATATTGAGTGGGGCCTGGGAAGGAAGCTGCATTCTTTTGAAACGGTCGCTATCAGGCAGGTATTTATTGAGCCCTGCGTAAGTTCCTACCCAGAGATTTTTCCGGGAATCGCTCAGTACGGAAAGAATATTATTGCTGCTGAGGGTAGTGCTGTCATTGGCGCGGTACTGGTATACCCTGAAGCGGTTTCCGTCGTACCGGTTCAAGCCATTGGAAGTGCCTGCCCAGATAAAGCCCGGATGATCCTGCCCGATGGCGAGCACCGCATTCTGCGAAAGGCCGTTCTCCACCGTGAGATGATGGAAGGCAGGCTGCTGGGCGCGAAGCCCGGTTTGCCAGAGCAACAGGAAAATGAGTGACCGGATGATATGGAATGGAAGCAGTCGCATGATGGTACAGATACCGTTTTAAGCAGATGACATAAATATAGAGATGAAACTGCAACGGGGAGCGGCTTTTAAGGAAATCCCACCAGATATTTAAGATTATCCCCCTTATATTCGGATATTGAATTCCATATTTGTAGTGTAAGGGATCAGCGTGCCCCGGCACAAATATTACCAAAATGAAAATGCGATTGAACAAAGCCATTATTACAGGCAGTGGGCTCTTCCTGCTTGTGCTCGCCATCGGGAAATGGATGGGGAAAGCTTCCCTCGATATTCCTGAAGAGGTGGAGGCGGTGATGGCCACATTGCCTGATGAACTCGACTACAATCTTCACGTTAAAAGAATCCTCTCCGATAAATGTTTCAGTTGCCATGGACCGGATGCCGCCAAACAAAAAGGTGATCTGCGTCTCGATCTGGCAGATGCGGCCTATTCCAAAAAAGCAGAGAGTGGTCTCTTTGCCATCGATGCCGGCAGTATCGCCAACAGTGAAATGGCGCACCGTATCCTCAGTTCCGATAGGGATTATATGATGCCCACACCGTCATCACACCTTAGCCTCACAACTGAAGAAAAGGCAACCCTCCTGAAATGGATCGACCAGGGCGCGAAGTACAAACCTCACTGGGCCTTTGTTGCGCCTGAAAAAAAGAAACTCCCTGAAGTAAAACAAAAAGAATGGGTGAAGAATGAGATCGATCGTTTTGTACTGGCAAGGCTTGAAAAAGAAGGACTGACTCCTTCTGCCGAAGCCGATAAAGAAACACTGATCCGTCGCGTGGCCTTTGATATTACCGGACTGCCACCCACCATCGAGGAGATCAATGCCTTTGTTCAGGATAATAAGCCCGATGCATATGAGAAAATGGTGGACCATTTCCTGCAATCCCCGCGTTACGGAGAAAGGATGGCTGCCTGGTGGCTGGATGTGGCCAGGTTCGCAGACAGTCATGGTTACCTGGATGACAAGCACCGGGATGCCAGTGCCTGGCGCGACTGGGTGATCAAGGCCTACAACAGCAACCTCCCTTATGATCAGTTCATCAGCTGGCAGCTGGCCGGCGACCTGCTGCCCAATGCCACCAAAGAACAGATCCTGGCAACAGGTTTCAACCGCAATCAGAAACAGAATTCAGAAGCAGGCATCCTGCCGGAAGAATTCCGCGTGGAATACGTGGTGGATCGAACCAATACATTAGGCACCGCCCTGATGGGCCTCACCGTAAGCTGTGCCAAATGCCATGATCACAAATACGATCCCATCAGTCAGAAAGAATATTTTTCACTTTACGCATTTTTCAACAGCACTTTTGAATTGGGTAGTCCCAATTTCAGCGGTGATAATAGTATCGTACCCGGCCCAACGCTCCTGCTCAGTTCTCCGCAGACCGATATGAAGATCGATAGCATCAAACGATGGATCAGCAGCCTCGAATCTCATATCAAACCCAGGGTGGCAGCACTACCGGAAGTATCTATCAATCAGAAAATAGTTGCTTCTCTCAGTTTCGATAAAGTAGAGAAACTGCGTTTCCCGGATAAGAATAACAAAACCGTATCCGCATTCCGGAATACCGTGCAAGGAGCTACACCTGCGGAACTCAGAGCAGCACAGACCGTAACGGTAGCCGGTGTGTCCGGCAGTGCGCTGGAACTGGGAGAAGAAACCCTGGTGCATTTTCCTCCTTACACGGTTGGTTATTATGAAAGATACCAGCCTTTCTCTTTCAGTCTCTGGCTGAATGTTCCGAAAAAGTTCGATGATGTGGCCGTACTGCACCAGAGTGATCCCCGCCGTTACGGCTTCCAGGGCTATGACCTGGTGCTGAAAGAAAACAAACTCAATTTCCGGCTGATGCATGCTTTTCCGCATGACGCTATCAGTGTGGAATCCGTACAGAAGCTGGATTCAAACAAATGGCACCACGTTGCCGTGAGCTATGATGGCAGCAGCAGCGCCAAAGGTGTGCAATTGTTTATCGATGGAAAGCAGGTTCAAACCAGGGTTGAGTTCGATAACCTCAAAAAGAATATCCGTTCGCACCACAATATTCATAAGATCTATGAATTCACCGGACTGTCCTTCGGCGCCAGAACACTGGAGCGGACCATGAAAGGCGGAAAGATAGATCAGTTCTGCATGCTGGACCAGGCCATGACACCGGAAGAAGCGGCCTGGCTGTATGCCCATCCCGGTGCGGTTTTCAGCCAGCAGAAGAAAGCGGCTGATCCTGATAAAGAGAATTTACAGGTAGCACGTAAAGCACTGGCCGATCTCTACGATTCCACGCGTGAAGTAATGGTGATGGGAGATCTGCCTGCGCCAAGAAAAACACATGTATTGCTGAGGGGTGTGTATGATAGTTACGGCGATGAAGTGAAACCCGGCACCCCGGCCTCCGTACTGCCTTTCCCGGAAAACCTGCCGAAGAACAGACTGGGCTTGTCGCGCTGGCTCTTCCTTCCCGAAAACCCACTTACTTCACGGATAGCCGTGAACCATATCTGGGAAATGTATTTCGGAAGAGGACTGGTGAAGACCTCCGATGATTTCGGTAACCAGGGCGAAATGCCTTCACATCCTGAACTGCTGGATTATCTCGCTATCAAATACAGGGAAGAAGGATGGGATACGAAGAAGATGCAGAAGTTCATCCTGATGAGCGCTACCTATCGCCAGCAATCAGTGATCAGTCCTTTGTTACAGGAGAAGGATCCTCATAATATTCTGCTCGCACGCAGCAGCCGCTACAAGATGCCGGCGGAAATGATACGCGACAATGCCTTATCCATCAGCGGACTGCTCTCTTCAAAGATCGGCGGGCCAAGTGTGTATCCATACCAGCCTGCAGGATTATGGGAAGCGCTCAGTGATAAATCCTGGAGATACGTGTACAAAGAATCGGAAGGAGAGGACCTGTTCAGGAGAAGTATTTACACCATCGTAAAACGCTCCAGCCCTCCGCCTTTCATGCTGATCTTCGATGCGCCCGACAGGAATTTCTGTACCGTGAAAAGAACAGTTTCCAATTCTCCGTTGCAGGCGTTGGCCATGATGAATGATCCTACCTTCATTGAAGCCTCAAAATTTGTTTCGGCAAGAATGATGAAAGAAGGCGGCGCCACTGCTGCCGATCAGCTGGTGTATGGTTTCAGACTGGTGACCGGCCGCAAGCCCGGAGATCAGGAGAAAGCATTACTGCTGAAAATGTATAATGAAGAACTGGAGAATTTTAAAAAGTATCCGGCCAAGGCTCAGAAATTACTGGCTGTAGGCCATGCTCAAATAACATTGAAATCCGGAGCGCCTGAAACTGCAGCCTATGTGAATGTAGTGATGGCGTTGCTGAATACAGACGAATTCATTACAAGGAAGTAATATAAAAAGATCCTGTATGGACGATTTACAAAAAGCGATGTACGATCAGAGCCGCCGGGAATTCCTGCGCGGATCAGGTCTGGGATTGGGCAGTATCGCATTGGCCGGTCTGCTTGGCTGCGGCAATAAGAATGATAAAGCCATGAAGCAGGCGCTCAGTGCTGCCGGTATTGCAGATGAGAACCAGCCACTGGTGAATCCGCATTTCATTCCCAAAGCCAAACGCGTGATCTATCTCTTTCAGAGTGGAGGCCCTTCGCAGATGGAATTGTTCGATTACAAGCCGAAACTGTATGAAATGCATGGACAGGAAATCCCTGCCAGTGTATTGGGCAATGCACGTGTGAGCGGTATGACCAGCAACCAGAATGGATTTCCGCTGGCTGCGCCTGCTGCCAGTTTCAATCAATACGGAGCGGGTGGCGGTTATTTCAGTGACCTTATTCCGCACACTGCCGGCATTGCAGATGATATCACTGTTGTAAAAAGTATGTTCACGGAGCAGATCAATCATGAGCCAGCAGTGATCTTCACGCAAACCGGAAATCAGCTCAGCGGCCGCCCCAGCATCGGATCATGGATCAGTTACGGACTGGGCAGTCTCAATAATAATCTTCCTTCCTTCATCGTGCTCATCTCAAAAGGTGGTGGCGATCAGCCGATCAGTAATCTCGCATGGAGCAATGGCTTCCTGCCATCGCACCACCAGGGAGTACAATTCATGAGTGGGAAGGATCCCGTACTGTATCTCTCTTCACCCGATGGTATTGAAAAGTTAGACAGAAGAAGAGCATTGAATTTCATCCGTGAGTTCAACCTCCTGCAGAAAGATAAATGGAAAGATCCTGAGATCGACAGCCGCCTCAATCAATACGAAATGGCTTATCGCATGCAGATGGCCGTTCCGGAAATTGCGGACCTCAGCAATGAACCGCAGCATATCCTGGATATGTATGGCCCTGATGTGAAAGTGCCCGGCAGTTATGCGTATAATTGCCTGATGGCAAGAAGACTGGCGGAGAAAGATGTCCGCTTTATTCAATTGTATCACCTCGGGTGGGACCATCATGGTAAATTATCCAGTGGTATCAGAAAGGCCACCCACCAGACCGATCAGGCTTCCGCCGCACTGGTAAAGGATCTGAAACAGCGCGGACTGCTGGATGATACCCTCGTGATCTGGGGAGGTGAGTTTGGAAGAACCAGTTTCTGTCAGGGTAAGCTCACGCAGGAAGAATTCGGAAGAGACCATCACCCAGGTGCTTATTCCATCTGGATGGCGGGCGGTGGCGTGAAGAGCGGACTGGTATACGGAGCTACTGATGATTTTGCACATAATATCGTAGAGAACAAAGTGCATGTGCACGATTTCCAGGCAACCATGTTGCACCTGATGGGCATCGATCATGAGAAATTCACTTACAAAAGCCAGGGCCGCAGGTACCGCCTCACCGATGTAGCGGGGGAAGTGGTGCACGGTTTATTAGCCTGATATGAAGAGAAGAAATTTTATCCGGAATACGATCGGCGCCGGCGTAGCATTGGCAATACCCCCGGTATTCAATATCGTGAAAGCGCAGGACCGCAAAGGCGAAATAATTGGTCATGGTGATTTCAGATACCGCGTGAACAGGGAATGGGGAATGCTGGATAAGAACCGCTACCCCGTAAAGGATTGCCATGAAATGGTGATGGACAGTAAGAAGCGGCTGATCATGATCACCAATGAAACCAGGAACAATATTCTCATTTACGATAAGAGCGGCAGACTGCTGGATAGCTGGGGACATCAGTTCCCCGGTGGTCATGGTCTCACCCTGCACAATGAGGGCGGAGAGGAATTCCTTTACATCACAGATTATGATCTGCAGGAAGTATACAAAACTACCATGGATGGCAGGGTATTGCTGACCATCAAACATCCGAAATTCATCGGCCAGTACAAGGACTGTGATAAATTCCTGCCTACTGAAACAGCCATCGGGCCTAATGGAGATATCTATGTGGCGGATGGTTACGGCTCGCAGTATATTCTGCAGTACAGTTCCAAAGGAGAATTCATCAGGAAATTTGGTGGAGACAGTTTCATCAAAGACGATAAATTCAAACAGGCGCATGGGGTGGCGCTGGATAACCGTGATCCGGCCAACCCCGTGCTGATCTGTACAGACAGGGTGAAGAACTGCTTCAAGCGATTCATCCTGGATGGACAATATATCGATAGCATCCATCTGCCCGGCGCTTATATGAGCAGGCCCGTAATTGATGGAGATAATATTTACTCGGGCGTTTGTTATTCCGCGTTGAAGCACCATATGCTCACTTTGAATTCCGGGTTCGTTACCATCCTGGATAAAGAGAACAGAGTGGTGAGTAATCCCGGGGGAACAAAACCTGTGTATAAAAAAGGCGAGCTGCAGCTGATGGTGCAGGATTCGCCGGTATTCAAACATTGTCATGATGTTTGTGTTGATGATGATAAGAACCTGTACATCTGCCAGTGGATGGCGGATGGAACATACCCCATCAAACTCGAAAGGGTCTGATATTTGGAACGATTGTTAATCCTCTAAACCGGGACTGATTGATACTGCTTACTGCTGCTGAATGGATGCAATACCTCGGACATTTTCACCCTGTGATCGTACACCTGCCGATCGGGATCCTCTTTGTGTCATTTATCCTGGAACTGGTTGCCTGGAAACAAAATGCATCCGCTATACTCAAGCACTCCATTGAAATATCTCTGATCGCTGGATTCTTCAGCGCCATACTGGCCTGCGTTCTCGGCTGGTTCCTGGGGCAGGAGGGAGGTTATGAAACGAATACACTCGGCTGGCACCAGTGGATGGGAATTGGTGTGGCCGCTATTGCCGGTCTCGCCTGGCTGATGAAGAAGAAAGCAGCTGTTCCGAAAGTTTACCGGTTTGTATTGATGTTGTTATTCCTGTTGCTGATGATCACCGGTCACCTTGGCGGTAATATGACCCATGGTGAAGATTATCTCACGGCAGGAATGCCACAACCCGTTGCCGGCTGGTTGGGTATTGAAGCGAAGCAGGATTCTTTGACCGGAAGGAAACCTGTCACGGATATCAATGAAGCTTATCTGTACAAAGAGATCGTACAACCCATACTCAGCGAAAAATGTTACAGCTGCCACAGCTCTAAAAAAGTGAAAGGCTCATTGCGGATGGATGAAGAAGCGCTGCTCTTTAAAGGAGGCAAGCATGGCACCATCATTCTGCCCGGTAATGCTGCCGGCAGTGAACTGGTGAAAAGATTATCGCTTCCCATGGAAGATGATAAACGGATGCCACCGAAGGATCAGCCCCAGCTGAGCAAAGAAGAAATACAATTGATCACCTGGTGGATCAATGCTGGTGCGGATACCAAAAAGAGAGTGAAGGAACTGCAGCCAGATTCACTCGTAATGCCTTTGCTGAAATCCTTTGCAGGAGTGAAGACGGCAGATACTGTGGTCCGTGAATCCCTTTCAACCGTTTTTGAAGAAACTCCTCCCGCGCCTGATCAGAAAATCATAGATCAATTGGTCAGCAAGGGGATCATCGTATCGCCCGTAGCACAACAGAAACATTTGCTGGAAGTCAGTTGCATTAATTTCACAGGATTCGATAATAATATGGTATCACTGCTGGCGCCACTGGCAGATCATATCGTGTGGTTGCGTTTGGATAACACAGCCATTACCGATGAGGCGATGGGCGGAATCGGGAAACTCCGGAAACTGGTCAGGCTGAATCTGGCCGGTACGAAAGTCAGCAGTAATGGAATCGAAGCATTGAAGAATTTACAATATCTCGAATATATCAATATCGTCAATACCAGGGTAGATGACCGGGGGCTCCTTATCCTTTCCAACATCTCCACATTGAAGAATGTCTACTGCTGGAATTCTATGATCACCGATAATGGTATCACTGTATTCAAAAAGAAATTGCCGGAGGTAAGGATCGAAGCAGGGGATAAACGGCCATGATGAGGGAGGAAATTCATAAACCCTGATTGAGAATCAGCAAAATGCAGGGTGTTTAGATTTTTCCCCTTCTTCTTTTAAGATATTCCCTCTATGTATTTCCAAAGGCTTGCGAATTTGTAGCACGCATCAGAATGGTTCCACTGCGCCGTTCATGCGTACCAATACTAATATAAAATAAACGACTGCTTTATGATGCGATTGCACATTGCCTGTTTGGGTCTAAGGCTGAAACGGCTTGTCTTTTTGGTAGCTTGTATCATTGCTTCATTCCCCCTCTTTGCCCAGGCACAACAAAGGACCGGAAAGGTTACCGATGAATCCGGTAATCCCATCCCCGGAGTTTCTGTGACCGTAAAAAATGTTACCGGCGGAACAACCTCCAACAACGCCGGCGAATTCACCATCAGTGCTCCGAACGGAGCCATCATCCAGTTCTCCAGCGCCGGTTATGAATCAAAGGAACTGCTGCTGGCAGCTCAAACTACAGTAAGCATAGTGCTTAGTCCTAAATCCGGCACTCTCTCCGATGTGGTGGTGGTGGGTTATGGCTCGCAGAAAAGGACCAACCTTACCGGCGCTGTTGGCACTATCGATAAAAAGAAGATAGAGAACCGCCCCGTTGCCAATGCAATGGCGGCATTACAGGGTGTTACTCCAGGTCTGACCATTACCAGATCAAATGGTACCCCCGGAAGCGAAGGATATGCCATGCAGATGAGAGGCGCCACCTCTCTCAGCCCGGTATCACCACTGGTATTGATCGATGGTGCACCCGGAAGCCTGCTGGCGGTAAACCCTAATGACATTGAAAATATCAGTGTGCTGAAAGATGCGGCTGCCGCTTCCATCTACGGTGCCAGAGCAGCAGGCGGTGTTATCCTGGTGACAACCAAAAAAGGATCGTCAGGTAAGATCGCTGTTTCCTATGCCGGTAAATATGCAATCAATAAACCCACCAATGTGCCCGGTCGCCTGCATAGCTGGCAGGAAGCCCAGATGGCCAATGAAAGCCGCATCAACGCCGGACAGGCTGCTGGTTACACGGCCGAGCAGATCGAATGGATGAAAGATCCCAATGTGGAATACATTGTGAATCCCAATAATACTGCCGACTATCTTTACTTCTATGACCTTGACCAGACCAGTCTGGTGCTCCGCGATCAGTCGCCCCAGTGGGACCATAATATCTCCATGCGCGGAGGTGGCGCCAAAGACAATTTCTTTGCGTCTTTAGGGTATTTCAAACAGCAGGGTGTTTTCAAATTCGGTCCCGACCAGGCTGACCGCATCAATGCCCGTTTCAACTACAACCTTGCCATCTCCAAAATATTTGCTTTTGAAACCAAACTGGCATTCCGCCAGAGCAATGTTCTGGCGCCCAGCGTAGGTAACGCCCGTATCTTCTCCAACTTATATACAACCCGTACCCTATATCCTACCTTCTTCCCCGGCACTACGGATAAATACATCAATGACAACAGCGGAAATTTCGCTTATGCATTACTGAAAGAAGCAGGCGCCAGCGATACCAAAGAGAATGAAGGCAATGCCCAGTTCGCCCTGAAGGCAAAAGACCTGGTAAAAGGCCTGACGCTCTCCGCCATGTACAGCCCCAGGTTAGGTACACGTACCAACGGTACTGCAGTGAGAACCATTCCCCGCTACAATATCAACGGCATCGGCAGTTACATGAACAACCCCAACTCCTACACCAAAACGGAGTACAATATTTTCTCCAATAACGTGCAGCTGACGGCTGATTACAACTGGAACCTGGGAGACGATCACGATTTCCATGTGCTGGGTGGTTATGCATTTGAAGATGAGCGTATCAATCAGACCATCGGTAAGGCCGCCAACCTGGCTACCAATGACTTCTTTACATTGAATACGGGTGATCCGCTGCAATGGCAGGCTACTGAAGATATTCAGACCTGGGCACTCGAATCTTATTTTACCCGGTTCAACTATGCCTTCAAGGGTAAATACCTGTTTGAAGCCAATTACAGGTACGACGGTAGCTCCAAGAATGCACCCGTTAACCGCTGGAATGGATTTCCTTCGCTTTCTGCCGGTTGGAGAATCGGTCAGGAAAGCTGGTTTCAGTCCTTTGCTCCCATCTTTGATGAATTCAAGATCCGCGGATCCTGGGGTAAGCTCGGAAACTCTGATGCAGTTAATTTCGGTAACTATGAATACATCACGCAGATGGCTGCAGGTGCAGCTTATCCATTCAATGGTGTGAGAAACCGGTCTTATTCACAGGCCCGCCTCGCTTCTCCCGATAAAGTATGGGAGATCATCACTACCTCCAATATCGGTGCAGACATTGCTTTGCTGAATAACCGCCTGAACCTTTCCGGTGATTATTTTGTGAAGAGGAATAAAGACATGCTGGTGCTCCTGCAGGTTTCCAACAGCATCGGTATCCAGACCGGACAGTACAATCTCGGCGATCTGAAAACCAAAGGATGGGAGTTCAGTATTGGCTGGAGAGACAGAATAGGTAAAGACTTCTCTTACTTCATCAATGCCAATATCAGTGACAATACCAATGAACTGATCAGCTTTGGCGGACAGTCTGCCATTAGCCCGGGTATCAATGCTTATATCCAGGGTAAACCACTCAACACCGTGTATGGTTACCAGGCCGATGGTTATTTCCAGACTGCAGATGAAGTGGCTAACCACCCCAAATTCAGCGCTGCTGTTGGTATGGGGGATATCAAGTACGTGGATGTGAACGGTGATAAGAAGATCAATGCGGGCCTCGGCCGGCTCAGCGACCATGGTGACCTGGTTGAGCTCGGTAACTCCGCTCCCCGTTACACCTATGGTTTTGATCTGGGTTTTACTTACAAAGGCTTCGACTTCTCCGCCATGTTCCAGGGTGTAGGTCAGCGTAAGCTCTTTGTTGATCCCACCACGCTGTATCCTTACACTTCCAGCTGGATCGTACCCATGGATTACAACCTGGATTACTGGACACCTGAAAACAAGAATGCCCGTTTCCCACGTATGTTCATCGGTGGCGCGCAGAATACATTGCGCTCATCACACTGGATCATGAACGGCGCTTATCTCCGCCTCAAAAATATACAGGTAGGTTATAACCTTCCCGCCAAACTCATCAGCAAGGCAAAGCTCACCAATGCACGTGTTTACTTCGCCGGTCAGGATCTCTGGGAGATCAACAATATGTGGCTGAAGAATGCTTTCGATCCTGAAACTCCGGATAACGCCAGCTGGCAGTATCCCTTCTTCAGAACTATTTCCTTTGGCCTTAACCTGACTTTCTAAATCAGTAAAACTGAAAAAATGACGAACAAAACTTTCCATAAGATATTGATCGGTGCAGCCTTGGTGGCCGGCGTTACTGCCTGCAGCAGGAAGCTGGACCTGGTTCCTGAATCCACCCTCACAGATGCTGGTTTCTGGAAATCTTCCGGTGATCTCATCCTCGCCTGTAATGAATTGTATCAGTCGCTCCCCGTGATCACCAATAATGTGAATGCGATCTGGACCGACGACGGATATGGTTCCGCGCCCAACCCCATCAGCGACGGAACCCGCACCACTCCCGTAACGGACAATGCTTTCAATATTCCTTATGCACTGATCCGTAAGTCAAATACCATCCTGGAAAAATCCAGGACCATCACCGATGATGCCGCACGCGTGCGCCGCTACAGGGCCGAAGCTTATTTCTTCCGCGCCTTTGGTTACAGCGAGCTGGTGAAAAGATATGGCGATGTACCGTTACTGCTCCGCACTTTTGATGTATTCGATACCCTCGCTTATCCGCACCGTACCAACCGGGAGATCGTGCTCGACAGTATGTACAAAGACCTGGACTCTGCAGTGGCAGGCCTTCCGCTGGCTTCTGCATTACCAGCAGCAGAATACGGCCGTATCACCAGGAATGCAGCCTGGGCCCTCAAATCAAGGATGGGCCTTACTGAAGGAACCAGGAACAAATACCACTCTTTAGGCAATGCCCAAAAACACCTGAACATTGCGCTGGCTGCTACAGAAGAACTGATGAACCTTAACTGGCATAAGCTTTTTACCTATACAGCGGTGCCCGACAGTTCTTATTTCTATCTTTTTCAATATGCAGGAAATGGCGCTGCCAACAGGGAGAATATCCTGGCCAGGTTATACGGCGTAAGCGCAACCAACAGCATTTCCGAACATAACTATACCCGCCAGTACCTGGATGTAGGTGTGGTGACCGCCACAAGAGCTATGATGGATGCTTACCTGTACCGCGATGGATTGCCACTGGGACAATCACCCATGCAGGCTAACCAGGACAGTACCATGGCAGAATTCACCAACCGTGATCCGCGCATAGCCATGACCGTTTTCAACAAACGTGTATGGGGCTTCACATCTCCCTGGGTGCCCACATTCAATACGGCGCCTACAGGATACAAGATCCGTAAGTACGCCACTTCACAGGACTGGACATCACAGCAAAGTTTCAACCATCATATTGTTTTCCGCTATGCAGAGATTCTGCTGAACTATGCAGAACTCAAGTATGAGCTGAACGGTGGCATTACAGACATTGAACTTGAGAACAGTATCAACCTCCTCCGTACGCGGGTGAATATGCCGAAGCTGACCAATGCTTTTGTTACCAGTAATGGTCTGAACATGCTCAACGAGATCCGCAGGGAAAGAAGGGTAGAGCTGGCTTTTGAAGGAGAGTTCCGTTACTGGGACCTGATCCGCTGGAAGACGGCCGAAATCGAATTGCCTAAAGCTATCAAGGGATCTAAGAAGTTCCCGCTGGAGCACACATTCATCCCAACCAGCCCGGTTGATGCCGATGGATTTGTGATTGTGCAGGATGCATCCAAGCGCAGCTTTGATGTGAAGAGAGACTATTGGTGGCCTTTTCCTTCCAATGAAACAGGCCTGAATCCTAACCTGGGTCAGAATCCTTTTTGGTAGATTTATATTTACTTCGGGTGCCGCCAGTCGCTCGCGTCTCCGCGAGCGACTGGCACACTCTGAAAATTTTTAACATGCGTTCTTGCTTTATACTCCTTATTGCCGCGCTACTTATTGCTCATAACGGTGCCGCTCAATCGCAACGGAACTGGCTGGCAGGCTCGTTCTCCCCTGAAGAGGTGTCGGCCAGCATCAATATCGGCAATCTGAACCGGCAATTCCCGGAGTATAAGAACCGGGCCAGATGGGAATCCATCGATCCTGTGTATAAAAAGAAATTGATCGAAGACGGAGAATCCGCGCTGAACTATAACTGGCAGACCGTTCCCGCTACCGTTTACCTGGAATACATCAAAACAGGTAACAGGTACCTGATGGAAGATCTGTACAATATGAACCTGGCTGCTATCAAAAAACTCGCTTTCGCAGAACTGGCGGAAGGTAAAGCCCGGTTCATTCCGCAACTCATCAACGGTGTATGGGCAGTGTCTGAGATCAGCAGCTGGTCCATCTCCGCCAGTCTCAATCTGCAGCGCGCCGGAGCCGGATTGCCGGATGTGAATGAGCCTGTCATTGAACTGGGCGCAGGGATCACGGTAAATGTACTGGCCTGGACCTACCATTTGTTCAAAGATGAATTTGATAAGGAAAGCAAGCTGGTAACCGCCAGGCTCAGGCAGGAGATCAATCGCCGTATCCTGGAACCCTATTATACACGCAATGATTTCTGGTGGATGGCACTCGACGGAAAACAAAGAATGGTGAACAACTGGAACGTCTGGCTCAATTACAATATGCTCACCACTATCCTGCTGGTGGAAGAAAACGCAGAGAAAAGAAAGAACGGGATTTACAAGACCATGCGCTCCGTGGACCAGTTCATCAATTATTACAAAGAAGATGGCGCCTGCGAAGAAGGACCTGCATACTGGTCGCATGCAGGTGGTATGTTGTTCAATTACCTGTCCTTGTTGCAACTGGCCACGGACGGTAAGGTGAACATCTTCAGTAAACCATTGATCAGGAATATCGGCAACTATATCTGTAAAGCGTATATCGACAGCTCCTGGTACCTCAACTATGCCGACGCTTCTGCGCGGATCAAAGCAGACGCCTCCCTGATCTGGCATTTTGGAAAAGCAGTGCAGGATACAGGCATGCAGCAATTCGGTGCCTGGCTGGCAAAGGACCAGCACTGGGAGAAATCAGTGCCGGTAGACAATATGTACGGAGGTTTCAGAAATCTATTTACTGCCACTGAGATCCTTGAAAGCAAGGCGCAACAACCATTCCTGGCAGCAGCATGGATGAAGGAAACAGGCATTGCTGTAGCAAGGGATCAGGAAGGATCAGGTAAAGGATTCTACTTTTCAGCGCTCGGCGGACATAATGATGAGAGCCATAATCACAATGATGTAGGGACCTGCGTATTGTATTACAATGGACAACCTTTACTGATCGATCTGGGTAATGAGACCTACAACAAAAAAACTTTCGGGCCGGAGCGTTATTCCATCTGGACCATGCGTTCGGCTTACCACAATGTACCACTCATCAACGGAGTTGAACAGAAGGAGGGGAAACAGTATGCTGCAAAGCAGGTGTCGTTTGAGAACAAAAAGAAAACGGCTGTTTTCAAAGCGGATATTGCAGCAGCATATCCTGAAACGGCGGGAGTGAGCAAATGGGAGAGGGTGTATACTTTGAAGCGCGGTCAGTCGTTCACAATTTCTGATAACTATACATTACGCACCAATAAAGGAAATACAGCGCTGTATTTTCTCACCAGTGCATCACCCGGACTGGTAAAACCTGGTTTATTGCAATTCAAAGCAGGTGATGAGAAAATATTCATGGACTTCAACCCCGGCCAATTTGAACTGGTCATTGAACCTATACCGATCACTGATAAAAAACTGCTGGAAAGCTGGCCACCACTCATCCACCGGCTGGTGTTCAAACTGAGGCCGGGCCATACAAAAGCAAGCCATCATATTGTGTTCAGAAAACCATCCTAAATATTTAAAGTGAATCTGATGATGAAATGGATTACCGGGTCATTGCTGGCCCTGCTCGTGTTGTCTGCATTCAACAAAGAGCGTGATGAGAGAACATTCGTTCGGGAGAACCTGGAATATGCCAACAGGCAGCTAAACCTGATGCTGCATGAAGCAAAGGGCAACGAGAGTTTTCCGCGTACTACCAATGCCGATGGTAAAATGGTGGGCACTTATATGTACGACTGGACGCCCGGTTTCTTTCCCGGAAGTCTCTGGTATACTTATGAGTTCACCCGTGATACCGCTATGCGCAGCGCAGCCACCAGCTGGACGGAAAAGCTGGAGCCTCTCAAGGATTTTACGGAGCACCATGATCTGGGCTTCATGATGTATTGCAGCTTCGGCAATGCTTTCAGGCTCACTGCCAATGAAGAATATAAGAAACACCTGGTACAGGCTGCACGCTCCCTGAGTACCCGCTTCGATGCGCGGACAGGCTGCATCAAGTCATGGAATAATTTCCGCTCCTGGCACGACAGTAATGCAGTCTATAATTTCCCGGTGATCATCGATAATATGATGAACCTGGAATTGCTGTTCTTCGCTACCAAAGTAACGGGCGACAGTTCTTTCTACCGCACCGCCATCACACATGCCAATACCACACTCGCCAATCATTTCAGAAAGGATTACAGTTCATACCATGTGATCTGTTACGATCCTTTAACCGGTAAGGTGCAGGCTAAAGAAACTGCACAGGGGTATGCTGACAATTCCACATGGGCAAGAGGACAGGCATGGGCCATCTACGGATATACCATGACCTACCGCGAAACCAAAGACCCGCGTTACCTAAAGGCTGCACAGGGAATGGCCAACTGGTACCTGAAGCAAAAAAGCCTTCCTGCCGATAAAGTGCCATACTGGGATTTCAATATTCATCAGAAAGGCTACAAGCCTGGAGTCCGGTCTTTTGCCTGCAGTACCAATATCGATCTGCGCGACGCATCTGCCGCTGCTAT
Source organism: Pseudobacter sp. (assembly GCF_051955275.1). NCBI lineage: Bacteria > Pseudomonadati > Bacteroidota > Chitinophagia > Chitinophagales > Chitinophagaceae > Pseudobacter > Pseudobacter sp. Next base: position 43,032 of record NZ_JBQCGW010000050.1, read on the forward strand.
CACGGCATCCGGCTTGCTGGAACTGAGCACATATTCCGGGGAGAAAGGAAAAGTTTATAGAGATGCTGCTGTGAAAATGTTGCATTCCCTTGCCAGTCCCGCCTACAGGGCGGAACCCGGAGAAAATGGAAACTTCATGATCAAGCATTGCGTGGGAAGCATTCCCCACCAGACGGAAATAGATGTACCTTTAGTGTATGCTGATTATTATTTTCTCGAAGCATTGCACAGATACGATCAGTTGCTTCGTAATGGTCAGTTAACCTTTATTAAATACTGAACCGGATGAAACAACTGCTACTCCTTATTCTTTCCACTTTCTCTTTGATCATTGTCAAGGCACAACCCGTAAGAAATGAATGGGAAAACCCTTCGATATTAGACTGGAATAAAGAAAAACCAAGGGCCAGCGCCATGTTGTTCAGCAACGCTGCCGATGTGATGCGTGATGATTACAGCAGGTCGGAATATTTCCAGTCTCTCAACGGAAAATGGAAATTCCATTATGCAGATAAGCATACGGAGCGGCCAGGGGATTTTTACAGTGAACAAGCGGACGTTTCCGGTTGGAAAGAGATCAATGTTCCATCCAACTGGGAGATCGAAGGATTCGGCATTCCGATTTACACGAATATCATTTATCCCTTTCCAAAGAATCCGCCATTCATCGGTGGAGATAATGCAACAGGCAGTTATCAAAAAGAATTTGAAGTGCCGGATAACTGGAATAATAAACAGGTATTCCTTCATTTCGGTTCCATTTCTGGATATGCACTGGTGTATGTGAACGGGCAGAAAGTGGGCATGAGCAAAGTAGCAAAGTCCCCGGCTGAATTCAATATCACTCCTTATCTGAAAAAAGGAAAGAATTTGCTGGCGGTGCAGGTGATCAGGTGGCATGATGGCAGTTACCTGGAAGACCAGGACTTCTGGCGGCTGAGCGGTATTGAACGCGATGTCTTTCTTTTTGCAACGCCCACTGTAACCTTGTGGGATTTCTTTCTGAAATCCGGACTGGATGCGGCTTATAAAGATGGCGTGTTCAATGCGGAACTGTTGCTGAGAAAATTCAGCAACAATATTCAAAAAGGAATAGTATCTATCGATATACTCGATAAGAACGGGAAAACGATCCTGACCCGGTCACGGAAATTTGAGATAAAAGACAGCTTGCAGCTGCTTCGCTTCAATGCAAAGATCCCGGCTCCTGAAAAGTGGAATGCGGAAAATCCGGCTTTGTATGATTGCATCATAAAACTAACAGGAGATGAAACTACCTGCTCCGGTGCAAAGATCGGTTTCCGGTCCGTTGAAATAAAGAATGCTCAATTGCTCGTGAACGGTGTACCTGTTTATGTAAAAGGTGTGAACCGTCATGAACATGACGATGTAAAAGGACATGTACCTTCCCGTGAGCTGATGCTGAAGGATATCAGGCTGATGAAGGAATTCAATATCAATGCTGTCCGTACTTCTCATTATCCCAACGATCCGCTCTGGTACAAGCTCTGCGATCAGTATGGCCTTTATGTGGTAGCCGAGGCCAATATTGAAACGCATGCCATGGGCGCTGAATGGCAGGGCCCTTTCAATAAGTCCATTCACCCGGCATACCTGCCGGAATGGGCGCCTGCGCATATGGATCGTGAACGCAGACTGGTGGAAACAGATAAGAACCATCCCAGCATCATCATCTGGAGCCTTGGCAATGAAGCCGGTAACGGGCCTGTATTCCATGATGCCTACAAATGGATCAAAGGCCGCGATGCAAGCAGGCCGGTGATGTTTGAACAGGCTGGAGAAGATGTGAACACGGATATCGTTGCGCCCATGTATCCTTCCATGGAAAGCATGAAGCAGTATGCAGCCAGAAAGGATGTCAGCCGCCCATATATCATGTGTGAGTACTCGCATGCCATGGGAAATGGTAATGGAAATTTCCAGGCCTATTGGGATATTATCCGCAGCAGTAAACATATGCAGGGCGGATTCATCTGGGACTGGGTTGACCAGGGATTGAAAGCCACCAATGCCAATGGTGATACCTACTGGGCATATGGCGGGGACCTGGGCTCTTTCTACTGGCAACATGATGAGAATGGGGTGGCGGATGGACTACTGAGCTCCGACAGAACACCGGATCCCGGTGCTTATGAGGTGAAGAAAGGTTATCAGCCGGTGCTGTTCAGTTATAAAGATGGAAAACTTACTGTCAGGAATGAATTCGACTTTACGGATCTCAGTCAGTTTGATTTTACCTGGGAACTGATGCAGAACGGTAAAAAGATAAAAGACGGAAAATTTGACCTGGCCCTGCCTCCGCATGCAATAAAGGAAATTGCGTTACAGCTTCCCATGTTCAAGTCATTGCCGGGAACAGAATATTACCTGAATGTTTTTGCATACACCAGGCAGGCCAAAGGTTTGCTGACTGCAGGTCATGAGATAGCCAGGGAGCAATTCCTATATGCCGGAGATTATTTTGCAAAAGAGGAAGCCACTTCCGGGAATTTATCAGTATCAGAACAGGGAGACAGGCTCACGTTTTCTGCAGGTGATATTACCGGAGAATTCAACAGGCAGCGGGGAGTATTCACCCGTTATGCCCGGAACAATATTGTGTTGAGAGGGTTTCCAGAGCCTTATTTCTGGCGGGCACCAACTGATAATGATTTCGGAAATGATATGCCGGAAAAACTGGGTATCTGGCGCAATGCACATGTAAACCCCGTTGTGAAAAAAGTTACTGTCGGCAAGCAGGATAAAGACGGTGTTTTGATAACCGTTTCTTTTGAACTTGCAATAGCCGTTCCATACGAAGTTCGCTATCTTATCCGCAATGATGGGTCCATTGCGGTTAATGTAAGCATTGAAATGACTGGTCGTGATCTGCCGGAGCTTCCGAGGTTTGGAATGCGATTCCGGATGCCCGGCAGGTTCGACAGTCTGATGTATTATGGCAGGGGGCCATGGGAAAATTACAGCGACCGGAAATCAGCATCCTTCGTGGGATTGTACAATGGCAGTGCGAAGGAGCAATTCTATAAAGGCTATATCCGTCCGCAGGAAAGTGGCTACAAGACAGATACACGCTGGATGCAATTGCTGGACAAACAAGGTAATGGCGTGATGATAGAAGGATTGCAACCTGTCTGTTTCAGCGCCACCAATCATTCGGTGGAAAGCCTGGATCCGGGCTACACTAAGAAACAACAACATCCTACCGACCTTCCTCCCGATAACCAGGTGCATGTACATATCGATCTTGCACAGAGAGGTGTGGGAGGTGATAACAGCTGGGGCGCATTGCCGCATGATGAATTCCGCCTGCTGGCTAAGAAATACGCCTACGGATTTGTGATCAGCCTGAAATGATCAGACTGTCACTTCAATGAGATTGCCCTCCGGATCAAGCACTACAGCTTCATAATAACCATCGCCGGTGGTCCTTGGATTGCCTACGATCTTGTGACCATCGGCGCGGAGGGTCTCCACCAGTGCATTCACTTTCTCTTCACTGCCGGTGCTGATGGCCAGGTGTACAAAACCCTGCTGTTGTGAAAGATGGTCGTGCTGACGCTGCGCCACATCCGGCCTCCGCATCAGTTCTATACGTGAACCGCCATCGAAGCTGAGGAAGTACGATTCGAAATGCGTAAGAGGGTTCTGGTATTTGTGGTTGGGCTTCGCCCCGAAATACCGTTCATAAAAGGTTTTCATCAATTCCAGGTTCTCTACCCAGAGTGCTAAATGTTCTATTTTCATGGTCCGTTTTTTATCAGATAATTTGAATGTCGGTTTTGCGGAAACCATCCAGGTCCTTATGCTCACTTTGGAGGTCTGTGATGATGGTGTCCAGTACATCCAGGTCGCAGACCTTGAACGGTTCCCTTCTTAACAAGCGCTCGTGATTGGCCAGGGCCAGCACACTGTTGGAGGCGCTGATCATGATGCGTTTCAGGTCCACATCCTGCTGCCCGTCGCCCGTGACGCCGATCACCGGGTCCACCGCACAGGTGCCCATAAAGTAGAGATCTGCCACAAATTCCGAAGCCTGCCTGCAGGTACTCGCCCCATAGGTAGTGGCACCGGTGTGATCATATCTGCCTCCAAGTACTATCAGTTCTATATTCCTGAAGCCCGAGAGCACCGGCACCAGCGCCTGATTATTGGTGATGATCCTTGCTGTGAGATCGGAGGGCAGCAATGTGGCAATTGCCATATTGGTGGTGCCGCCATCCATGAAGATGGTTAGACCGGGTTTGATGAATTGCTGCGCCTTCAGTCCGATCACTTCTTTTTCTTTCTTCAGGTAATGACTCCTGTCCTGGAAGGTAAGCGGGTTCCTGGCGCGTAACATGGCACCGCCGCGTACTTTTGACAAGAGGCCATTCTTGTACAGTGTTTCAATATCCCTCCTGATGGTATCCTCGGATACATCCAGCTGGCTGGCAATCCATTCGTAAGTGAGTTGCTTTTTCTTTTTAAGTTCAGTGAGTATGAAATCGAAACGGTTTTCTTTCAGCATGGCAGGATCGTTTATTTCTTGAACAGATAACCTACACTGATCACCAGCATCAGGAAGGCTGTTAACGCAAATGATACATCGAGTGAAAAATGATGCGCGATGAAACCCAGCAGGGCAGGGCCAGCCAGGGATCCGGTGAACCCGATGGTGGTGATGGCCGGAATGCTCACGGTAGATGGAATACCGGCAATCCTTCCTCCATCACTGAAGAAGATCGGGACGATATTGGCAGCTCCGATGCCAAGTAAAATATAACCGGCCAGTACGATATATATTGAAGGGCTGATAATACTGATCACCAGGCCGGCTGTTGCTATCAGGCTGCCGGCAACCACTACGGTCTTGCTTTTGAATTTCTCCACAATGCTGTCGCCCAGCAACCGCATTACCGCCATGGCAATACTGAAAGCGGCATAACCGATGCCAGCGAGCTCTTTGGGCACTCCTTTCTGATCTCTGAGATACACGGCGCTCCAGTCGAGCATGGCCCCTTCACTGAGGAAACTGGCGAAACAGAGGAACCCGAGGAAAAGGACGGTCCTGTTCAACCATAGGTAACGGTTATGCTTACCTGTAGTTTCTTTCGGTTTGGTGAAGCGTTGTAATATTTCTTTTTCTGTGGAATAATCGAGAAGGTTCCTGTACTGGCTGAAAGTGATCACGGCAAGCACGATAGCGATAGCAATAGCCGCATGTAACGGCTGCAGGCCAGCTTTTACCAGGAAGCCCAGTCCCAGCGATCCGAACAATCCGCCCACGCTGAACAAACCATGCAGGGAAGACATGATGGACCTGCCATACATATTCTGTACCTGCACCCCATGCGAGTTCATGGCCACATCGATGCCTCCGGCGCCCGCTCCAAAAAACAGCAGCGCCACGGCCATCAGCCAGGGGGCGCTGATCAGTAACAGCATCGGCAACAGAACAGCTAAGGCAATACCCGATGCAGCCATCACCACCCGCGTGCCATATTTATTGCATAGCCAACCGGCCAGGGGCATCATGATCAGGCCGCCTCCGCCCATGCACAATAACAATAGCCCCAGCTGCCCTTCATGCAAACCCAGGCGATCTTTTGCGTAAGGCACCATCGGGGCCCAGCTGGCAACTGCCAGTCCGCAAACCAGAAAAGTGAGCTGGGTAGCCCTTTTTGCCCGCACAAGCCGCTGAAAATCCCCTTCCATATCTAAAAAGTATGAAATGCAAAAATATGCAAACTTGCAAATATTTGCAAGTTTGGGGGATACTGCTCCTGTTAAATTACTGTTAGCCCTGCCGGATCAGGTCCAGTATCTTCTCATTTTCAATGATCATCATACCCTGGCGGTCCGCCGTGATCCCTTCTTTCAGGCGGTAAGTATAGGCGGGAATATTGCCATTCATAACGGTGGGCATAAAGAGGAAGCGGATATTGGCGGAGCGGGTCTGCAATGCATGACCCACTTCAATGATATGGGTGGAGATGATGAAGAAGCAGTTCCGGTGCCGCGACAGGGCCTCCGTGATACTCAGCGTGGCCTCATATGCATCCTTCACATTGGTGCCTTTGAAGAGCTCATCGAAGATCACCACCAGGTTTTTGCCGGAATCAACGGCCTGCGCCACGGTTTTTACGCGCAGCACTTCTGCATAAAAATGACTGTAGCCATGCTCGAGGTCGTCCGGTACATTGATGGAAGAGAAGATGCCATCTTTTACAGAAAACTCCATGTTTTCTGCCGGCACGGGGAATCCCATATGCGCCAGGTAAACGGCAATGCCAAAGCTTTTCATATAAGTGGACTTTCCCGCCATATTCGCACCGGTCAGGAACAGCACATTATTATCAGATGAAAATTCAGCGGCATTGCTTACGGGCCTGGCCAGCAGCGGATGAACAAGTCCTGTGATATGCATCACCTGTTTTCCGGCTGGCAGTGCCCTGGGATAACAGAAGCCTTTGCTTGTTGCCACTCCTGATACTGCGATATTCACATCAAAACGGAAAATGAGCTGTACCAGCGCTTTCATTTCCTTTTGCAATTTGCCTCGCAGACAATGATCATAACTGATCAGTTGTTTCAGGGAAATGGCAGAACCAGGTTTTACTTCATCCAGCCATTGCAGGTTCTTATGCAGGAACAACTGTTGAATACTTTCTAACTCGCCGGCAACAGGGGAGTTCTTCTCATGCTCCAATCCTTCGATCAGTTTTCTGAACTGTTGCAGGAGGTGGATGGTTTGCCTGCATCCTGCCTCCACCTGACTGTATTCCTCGCTGGCAGTGAGTTTGCTGCGCAGCTTCTTCAGCGTTATATTCCAGCCCGTCTCTATAAAGTTGCCATTGGAGGAACGCAAATAGTTTTCCATCACACTGAATTCCCCGTTGGTGAAGGGCAGTTGCAGGTTTTTAGTACCGAAGTACCGGAATATGCGTACGCGTTCATTGATCAATCCGGCATCGGTGAGTGGTTCACGGAAAAGCTGTTCCAGCAACTGCCTGCCGCCATTGGTGATGGTTTGATCGAATAAGCGGGAGATGGAATGGCTTTTGTACCTGCCGAGCAGGTTCAGGTCTTCCAGGGTTTGTTTATCTGCAATGAAACTCATGATGCCGTTTTTTTAGAGAACCTGTTATTGATGATATCGAGGATGCCTTCATTGTTGATGATCACCATCCCGTGCCTGTCTGCTGTAATGCCTTCTGCCAGCGTATAGGTATAAACGGGTTTGTTGTTTTGCATGATAGTAGGGAGAAAGGTGAAATGAATATTGCTGCATCGTTGTTTCAGTACTTCTCCGGCTTCGATGATATGGGTGGATACGATGAACATGCAGTTCTTCTTACTGGCAAAAGCTTCCGTGATGGCGATGGTGGCTTCTCCTGCATCTTTCACATTGGTACCCCTGAACAGTTCATCAAAGATGATAAAGAGGTTCTTTGCCACCCCCAGCTCCTGCGCCACTTTTTTCACTCGTAATACTTCTGCATAAAAATGGCTGCTGCCTGTGGCCAGGTTATCGGAAAGATTGATGGTGGTGTAAATGCCATCCCTTACTGAAAAACTCATCTTCTTTGCCGCCACCGGAAAACCCATATGCGCCAGGTACAGTGCGATGCCCAGGGATTTCATGAAAGTGGACTTGCCGGCCATATTGGCGCCGGTCAGGAAAATGATATTACTGTCAGGAGTGATATGCAAGGTGTTGGGCACAGCATGTTGCACCATGGGATGGTATACGCCTTCGAGATGCACGGTATGATCTTCCTTCTTCAATGCTTCCGGAAATACGTAGCCATTCTTTGCCGCCACTTTCGCCACAGAAATATACACATCCAGCTGGTAGATATGATGCAGTATCCGCTGCATGATCTTTCTGCTGCGGAACCGCAGGATATCATCCAGTACAGCGGTTTCTGAATAGGATAGTTTTGCTTTGGGCTTTTGCTGCATTACCGGCAGCAGGTCAGTATCACTGAGATGCCTGCCCAGTTCCAGCAAAACACCTGCGTAAGGTGTTTCGCTGGCTGTATCGTTGATCCGGTGCAGGAAGTCCTGCAGGGTATGCAGGATCTCCGTCATGGCGGACACACCGTTATGGATGATCTTATATTGATGGTCCTCTGCTATCAGGTGGCGGATCTTTCCTCCGATCGTTTCTTTGTCGCGGCTCAGTCTGGTTCTTTCATCATCCATCTCCAGATACAGACTGGCGCTGTCGAACAGCATGCTGCTGAATGGGAAGTTGATCCCTGCAGCACTGAAATACCTGATGATCAGACTTCGGTTATTGATCTGCGTTGTATCGGACATCGGGTAGAGGAATAGCTGTTCCAGGATATCCGCACCGCCCCTTGTATGGGTATGGTTGAAAATGGTATAGATGCTGTCCTTGCCCGGCTTGCCGAAAATATTCAGGTCATCGAGGGTTTGCTTGTCGGTATTGAATTGCATGTAGCGCTTATTTTCGTTTACGTCTGATCAGCAGGATGGCTCCGCATGCCAGCAGAATACCCGGCGCGATCCATACGAACAGGAGCTTGAAAAATTTAGCCTGATCCTTGGTTACATTGAGTTTGTAGTCCTCCACAGGTGGCCTGGAGGTATCGATCGGAAATTCTCCGTAGCTCAGCCAGCTGAACAGCCCGGTATTGAAAACAAAGTTTGCGGAACGCAGGTTGAAGCGCTGCAGTTCTGCATTGCTCATGAAATCGGCATCAGCGCTGATGATGATCCTTTGCTCTTTGCCGTTGATGTTCCTGGTGAGACTGATAGCGGTAGGGAAAGATCCTCTCTTATCGCCTGCTGCTGAATCAAACAGTACTTCTGCCGAATCGCTGACCAGTTTTCCCTGCTTTAGCCAGGTGCCTTTGGGATCTGTAACCAGCAGCGGGCTCACTTTGAATGCACCGGAATCAGAATAGGAGAGCGAGGTAGTACCCGGCATGGTAGCACGTGCACTGTCGTGTGCCGCGTGTTCCAGGGGCTTGAAAAAGCTGGATACGGTCTGCGTGATGAAAGGTGTAACCAGTTCGGGTTGCATTTCTTTAGTAGGTTGTACAATCAAACCATCCATCATTTTTACACCCAGTGTGGCAAGTAAAGGATTGAGGATGGCCTGTTTACCGGGCTCTCCTGCAATGAGGATATTGCCGCCATTGCTGATGTATTCTTCCAGCTTGTTCATTTCAGCCGGTGTGAGCGCCACTTTGGGATCTGCCAGCACCAGCGCGGATATGTCAGAAGGGATTGCCTGACTGGCCAGGGAAAGCGTGTCCACATCAAAACCCTGGTTGATCAGTGAATTCCTGAATGTTTTCAGATTGGTGAGGGCCTTGTATTCCCTGTCGCCCACCTTGTTGATATCCCTTTGCAGGTTGCCGGTAAGGAAAACGATCTTTGGCATTTTTGCCTGCTGCAGTCTTTTAAAAGCGGCGGACACTTCGGGTTCATCCGGCCACTGGCGATTATCATTGTAGACCCGCAGGAATGTGCTTCGGCCCTTGTACTTCAATTGCATCACATAGCGGTTATATTCTGGACGGAGATCGATGATCTTGCGGATCTCGGCCGGTGATTTGAAGTCGGATAATTTCATATCCTTACTGTCGGCAATCCGCTTCGCTATCTCTTCCGCAGATTTACCTCCCATATAACGTACAAAGTTGGGATTATCCAGCACTGTATCGTAATACAGTACCGAGCTCAGTTTCATATTGTGTTTGAACCGCATATAGGGTTCCCATTTTCTCAGCGTGGAATTATAAGATTCGGGTGATCCTAAATTGTAATGATTTCCGAGCAGGTTGGTGTAAGCAATCACTTCCAGCTGATCATCTCCCAGCTCTTTTATGATGCGTTGTGCATTGGGCGTGAGTGTGCGTAGTTTCTGAGCGGTGGCATCATAATAGCCTACCAGGCTGGGAATGGAGCTGATATACCCGATGGTAAGTGTAACGGCCATAGCCAGAACATATCTTCCCCAGCGGACAAGGGCTGGTTTCGATTCCATATCCGATCTCATTTTGTAAATGCTCAGGCTAAGGAACAGGTACATGATCACCAGGAAATAGATCACATCTTTGGTGGTGATCAGTCCGAATGCCATATTGCTGGTGCGGCCCGATAAGGAAAGGAAATAAGTGAGATTCCTTACAAAGGGAATGCCCTGCCATAGTTCACCAACATAACTGAGCACACCAAACATTACGAATGTACAAATGGCCGCTACTATCTGGTAGTTGGTCAGGCTGCTCATGAAAAGACCGATAGCAGCATAGGCACATAACAGCAGCAGGAAGGCCAGCAGTGCGCTCACCAACATGCCTGTGTCAAGGTTCGGGATCTGAAATATTCCTGTCACTACAAAGATGCCCGCAAACAATACCAGCAGGAGGCTGTAGAATACCATACTCAGGAATTTACCGAGCACGATCTCTCTTACCTTGATAGGAGATGAATGTAATAGTTTTATTGTGCCGCTGCTGGTTTCCCGGCTGATCAGGCCCATGGTGAGCAGTGGCATATAGAGATAGATATTTTTCAGTACGCTGGCAAAGACCCCGCGGTTGCTGAGAAATATGAAATCGGTCATACTCATCCTCAGCAGATTCCCAGCCTCCTGGTCGCGGGCAATTATTTCAACCACACTGGTATAAGCAATGGAACATTGGATAAGGAAGATGATCATCAGGAACCAGGCGATGGGAGAGTAGAACAAGGTACGCAGTTCGGTACCTGCCACTCTTAATATTGTTTTCATGGAATACTTTATTGTTTAGTGGTTTGATTGGAAAGTTGTTTGAATATTTCATCGAGCGCACTTTTATCGAGACTGATCTCTTTCAGTCTCCACCCGCGTTGCACGCTGATATCAACGATGCGTTCTGAAATATCCTGGTCGCCGCTGAAATACACGCGGACCTGTCTTTCTGTAAGGTATTCCGCTTTGGTAACGCCTTCCACCTGTTCCAGTTCCGTGGCAGACGGAGGGTTGGAGAAATTGATAAGCATACTGTGCGGCTCCACGTAGTTGTTGAAAGCATCCATGGTGTCGGAGAATACGATCCTGCCGTTCTCGATCATTTTGATCTCTTTGCAGAGCACCTGTATTTCACTCAGGATATGTGAAGAGAAGATCACAGCGCGGTCCCTGGCGATCTCTTTGATGAGTGCGCGCACTTCAGTGATCTGGTTGGGATCCAGTCCGTTGGTGGGTTCATCCAGTACCACCAGTTTGGGCCGGTGTACAATGGCCTGTGCAATGCCTACCCGCTGACGGTAACCACCGGAGAGATTGCGGAGTAACCGGTTACTGAAATGCGCGATGCCGCATCGCTCTTTCACTTCTGCAATTGCCTTCTTTTTGGTATCCCTGGGCATATGACGGAGGCCTGCGCAATAGGTCAGGTACTCGTCTACGGTAAGATCCATGTAGAGCGGAGGATTCTGTGGCAGGAATCCGATCTCTTTCTTGGCAAGCTCCGGTTGTTCCTTCATGTTGTAGCCGTTAATGAATACATTCCCTTCTGTCTGGTTCAGTGCACCGCAAAGGATATTCATGGTAGTGGATTTTCCTGCTCCGTTTGAACCCAGCAATCCCACGATGCCGGTCTGGCTGATCTCCATGTCTATATCACGGATCGCCCAGTTGGTGCTGTACCGGTGGCTTAGCCCTTCGATCCTCACAATTGTTTTTTCCATTATCGATAGTTGTTGTTTTGTATAAGAATGTCCGGGATCCCGGCAGGAAACGGGGCCGGCTGGGATTTACCCGGACAAATTTTTGCAGGGAGTTGCCAGTCGCTCGCGTCCCCGCGAGTGACTCATATTGGTTCGCCTCTGGCGAACACCGTGTCGCCGGAGGCGACGGAATATCCGTCACTCGCGGGGGGGCGAGCGATGGCTCCCCGCGGGTGAATCAGTATATGCAGAGCTGGTTAGGGATTCTGTTGCATTTCAGGATTCTGCGCAATCAGCAGGTTGGCTAACGGAAACACATAGGCATCACTGTTAGGTTCCAGCGTGAAAGTGCCGCCATTGTAATTCCTCGTCTGTGTGGCGGCAAACTGAGGGTCTTTGTTCAGGCGGCGCTGATCGAACCAGCGCATGCCGTTGCCGAAGAATTCACGACGTCTTTCTTCGATCACCAGCTGCAGTGCATCCGCCGGCGTGGCAGCACTGAGGTCTGCATAATCAGCCGGCCTGAAGCGGAATTTGCGCAGCGTATTGAGCATGGTCACTGCCTCATCCTTGCTGCCTGCGCGGGCCAGGCATTCGGCTTTTATCAGCCAGGTGTCATTCACGGTAAGGCCTATTGCCGGTTTGTCGTTACCACCTGAATATCTTTCCCTGCTCCAGAAGCCAAAACCCGTGTAGCTGGGGAAGAAGTTGGTTCCCGGTTTTACAAAGAGCTCATACCTGAGGTCCTTTGTGCCGAGCAGTGTCAGCAGGGATGAGCTGAGTTGATACGTATTGTATAATTGCCTGGGCACTTTACGGAGGATCACCTGCTTGTCAAGGAACTGGGTAGGGAAGTTGAACGGGGTAGTGGCAACTGACAGATTATAATCATACAGCTCGCTGCGGATGGCCAGGGTACTATCTGCGAAAGCAGCTGCCTGGGTGAACTCACGCCTGTTCAGATGATACTTGCTGAGCAATGCGTATGCCGCGGCCTTACTGGGTTTGAAATTGATCTCCTGTGTGTTCGGGAGCAGGTTGATTGCCTGACGGATATCCAGCAGGATCTGATCATACACTGCCTGCACACTGGGCCTGGTGAGGTCCACAAAGAGCACTGGTTTCAACAGGATGGGAACACCCAGATCAGTGGAAGCCGTTGCTGCATCATACTGCTTGGAATACAGGTTCACCAGCATGAAGTAGTTGAAAGCCCTGTGAAGATGCGCTTCTCCCAGGATGGTGTTCTTGCGGATATCGTCTCCACCCTTGCTGTCCTTTACTCCATTGATCACTATATTGTGAACGTAGATGCCTGCATAAAGACTGTTCCAGTCGTTGTCTGTCTGCTGGTCAACATAAAAAGGCTTCTTCCAGGAATACATATTTGACTGGATCTGGTTGTTGCGCAGATTGTTCTGGATCTCCGGAGCAGTGAAATCAGCATCATCACAACTGAGGATGGGAGCAACGCCATACGCGATCTCCTGCTGATCCGTGTTGTTCATCAGCAACCTGTAATCTTCTGTATACACCAGCACACGCTGGCCCTGGATGGGAACTTCCTCAACGTATTTCCGGCAACCTGCCAGGGAACTTATAAGCAAAAGTGCTGCAAAACAATATTTATAGGAATGCATAATTTTTGAGTTGTTCGGTGATTAAAATGTCAGTGCCATTCTGAATGCAAAGGATGCCAGTGGCGGGATCTGGTAATTGTTGCCCGACGTGTAGGTGTAGTCCGGATCAACACCTTCCTTGTTGGCTGTCCAGAGCAGGCCCAGGTTACGGGCAACAGCTGATAACGTAAGGCTTTTGGCACCCACTTTTTCCAGCAGCTTTGAGGGTACACTGTAAGCCAGCATCACCTGTTGCAACCTGATATTGCTGCGGCTCCTGATGAGGTAGCTGCTCTCTATATAACGGCTGGTGCTGGTGAAGAAATTAGTGCCTGCACCAAATTCAAGTCCGGGTACATTGGTAAATGCTTCGTCGCCTGGCTTTCTCCAGCGGTCTGCCATATCACCGTTCCGTCCCACATAGGTATTGTTGGTGTAACCAACAGATGCGATGCTGGGTTTGCGGAACACACCACCGAATGCATACAGTACCTGCGCACTCAGCTCAAGCCCTTTGTACTGTACACTGTTGCTGAATGTGCCGAACCAGGGGGAGGTACTGCGACCGGAATACACACGGATATTTTCGAAAGGGAATTCGTTGATGTTATAGATCTTACCTTTTGTTCTCGGGTCTTCGATGAGCGACTGACCTGTATTGTCGAGCCCCGCCCATAAGAAGGAGAATACATAATCGGAAGGATAGCCGTCATACAGGTTCTCGGGAGAGAAACTGGTGGTGGCCTTGTTGAACCTGGCGTCCTTTACGGTATTGGTGTTGAAGGAGAGGTTCACGGTAGTGGTCCACCTGAGATTTTTGGTTTGAACAGGAACAACATTCAGGTTGATATCGAACCCTTTTCCATCCAGGTTGGCCGTGTTGAAAAGTGTACTGCCGAAACCATAGGTTCCGTTGATAGGAAGTGACCAGATGATATCGGTGGTTTTCTTCCTGTAATACTCAACGCTGCCGAATACCCTGTTTTTGAAAACAGAGAAATCGATACCGTAGTTGATCATGCGGGTCTTTTCCCAGGCCAGGTTGTCGATAGCCGGATTGGCAATCATAGCATAAGGATAGTTGGTGTAAAAATTGGATCCCAGCAGGCTGATGGTGGTAACCGGTGCATAACCCTGGGGAGCATTCCCACTGAAGCCATAGGTTAACCGGGCAGAGAGACGCTCCAGCCAGTTCACTTTGCTGAGGAATTGCTCATTGCCGATATCCCATTTGATACCTGCAGACCATAATGGGATGGCACGTTTGCGGCGCTCTACACCCAGCAGGTTGTAGTCGTCGAAGCGTGCGCTTCCTGAAACTGTGTACTTATTATCGAACGTGTAGGAACCGTTCGCATAGTGAGATAAGGACCTGGTGGTTGCTTCGGATACAATTTTGGAAGTGGCCCCGATGGTCTGGTTGGTGCCATATATGTCCCTGTAAAGAACAGAAGGATTTACTGACCTGAAAGTATTGATCGATTTGTCGTATCCGTAACGGAGCTCACCGCTGGATTTGGTGTAGTTCTCCCGGATCTCTGTACCAATCACGGCATTTACCTGGTGCCTGCCTTCCCAGTTCTTGTTTACGTTCAGTTGCCCGCGCAGGTTGTAAGCACGACCCAGCGAATTGTCCATATTCAGTCTTCCGCCTAACGGAACACCATATACCAGCACGCCATTTCCGCCTACACTGGTGCCTTTGTTCACCAGCATCCTGGCTTCATAGCTTTCAGGTTCCCAGTATTCTTCCCTGTCGGAGAAGGTGCGGCCTACATTTCCTGAAACGATGGCGTTCAGCCAGCCAGTGATCTTGCCGTTAATGGACGCATTGAAAATGATATTGTTATTGTTCGTATAGGTATTGGCGTAATTGAGCTCGTCCAGTGGCGAGTAACGGAAGGGAAGGTATCCCTTGCTCTCGAAACTGCGGCCCATGGCAGGTGTGGTGAGCACATCGTAATAAACAGGATTGCCATTGGCGTCTACCAGCGCATCATAAGGACGCATGCCACCGGGGAAGATACTCATGGCGCGTACGGCTGCCCCGTTGATCCTGTCCCTGGTATTGCCGATAGAGAGATCGGTGGTAACGGTCACACGGCCGTCCAGCATGGTGGAAGTTCCACCGGCCCTGAGTGTATATCCCTTGTTCACATTGCTTTTGTAAATGCGTTCATCCTGGTAGAAATAACCGGAAACAAAATAAGAACTGAAGATGCCTCCACCAGATAACGACAGGTTGTACTGTTGTGTGGTAGGGCGTTGCAGCATATACTTAGCCAGATCGCCGCTATTGTCTATTGCACCGAGTGCCGCCAGTTCCTGGTTCATCTGCGCTTCAGTGATCTCTCCGCGTTTGTTGCGCCAGATGATGGCCTGTGCCTGGCTGTTGTTCTCAGGAACGAAGCCGGTAGTGGTAAGGGTAGGATCGAGCAGCCTGTTCTTCTCGATCAGTTCTTTTTCCATGGCTATATACTCGGGCATGGACATCATCCTTCCGAATTTGGTGGATGGTTTGGCGCTGGTGCCGAGTGTGGTGGAGAAACTGATACTGGGCCTTGCATTGCGTGAACCTTTTTTGGTGACCACCACCACCACGCCATTGGCAGCCTGGATACCCCAGATGGAAGCGGCGGCAGCGTCTTTCAGAAAGGTGATCTGCTCTATGTCTTCCGGGTTCAGCAGGTCGAGCGCACCATTGGTGATGGATTGCTGTGATGGAAATCCATCTATTACGAGAAGCGGGTCTGTACTTACCCTTGTGTACTGGCTTTTGATAGTGGAGAGACCGCGGATCTGCATCGTTCCGTTACGGCTCTTACCGGCAGTTGTTTTTGTTGAAATGTCCACGCCGGGAACCAGTCCCTGTAAGCGTTCCAGCACACTTACCACAGGGATCTGCGATAATTGCTTGCCGGTTACAATGCTGAATGAACCGGTGGCTCTTTCGCGGGGGATGGACTGGTAACCGGTATTGGGAGATACTTCCACTTCTCCCAGGTCTTTCACTTCAGGGGTAAGTGCAATGATCACGCTGTTCTTTCCATTCAGTTTAAGCTCCTTTGGCTGATAGGAAATACTGCTGATGGTCAGCACACCGTTGGAGGGTACGTTCTGCAGGGTGAATACGCCTTGCTGATCTGTAACGGTCATCAGTTTGGTATTGCGTACAGAAACAGTGGCGCCCTGCAATGGCTGACCTGCTGCGTCCTGCACGGTGCCGCGCAGCACTGGGATAATGGTGGTATCTCCGAATAAGGTGATCCGGTTGGGGTAATTTTTCCGAGAAAGGAAAATGGTTTTGCTGTCGATGGAAAAGTTCAGTGGCTGGCTGCGGAACACTTCCGTGAGGAAGTCCGCCAGTGGCGCATTCTGTGCATCTACGGTTACAGGAACAGAATGATCAAAAAGGCCTTCGCTGCCGAATACCACAAACCCGGTTTGTTTGTAGATATGATCGAATACTTTTTTCAATGGGATGTTCCTGCCTTGCAGTGTAACGGTCTGTGAAGCTGTTTTTGCAGAAACATGCATCATCAGGGCGAAAAGGAAAAAAGAAGTCATTCTCATAATTCGCAAAATTTTCGGGGGCAGGGGCACAAGGATCCCCCATCGTTCGATCAGAGCGATTTTTTGCATAGCTTTGTCGCAGTTTTGGTTGATATAAATTTTGTTACAACGGAATTAAAGATTAGCCAGACTATCCCCGGAAGCAATCCTACCTGCTTCCGGTTTCTTTTCCTGGTCAGATCTTACAGAGTTCTCTTCTATACGCTTTGGTTTATGTCAGTATTTTGTTATGGCATTACTACCAGTTGTCTTTCATTTTCAATCACCATATGCACGCCTGATCCTTCAAATCCTTTGATCAGTCCGGCCAGGCTGATATCCCTGCTGATCTTTCCATAGAACTTTCCTTCAGGCGCTTTACCCCTGTAAACGATCTCCACATCATACCAGCGTGCGATCTGTTTCATCACCTGCTTCAGTTCCATGCCTTCGAAATTGAAAAGCCCGTTCTTCCAGGCAATCACTTTATCTATGTCCGGTTCAGTGATGCTCATGCCTTTTTCGGTTATCTGCAATTGCTGGCCGGGTGTGAGGAGCTGTTGTATGGTCTCGCCTGTTCTGCCTGCATTACTGGCTGACACCTTCACCGATCCTTCCAGCAGGGTAGTACTGATGGCTTCTTCGTTCTCATACGCATTCACATTGAACTGAGTGCCCAGCACTTCCACTTCTGCTTTATTATAAACTCTTACCCTGAAGGGCATCTTCCTGTTCTTCACCACATCAAAGAAGGCCTCTCCCGTGATCTCTACCTGGCGCTGGTTTCCCGTGAATGTTACCGGATAGCGGATAGAACTTCCTGAATTGATCCAGGCCTTTGAGCCATCTGGTAAACTGAGCTGGAACACCCTGCCATTGGGTACTGAAATAGTATTGTACACCATTTCTCCAACTGGCTCTTTACCGGGGGCATAGACCAGTTCTCCGTTCTGCAGTATGGCATTCATACCGCTTTGTGTAGCCACCAGGCCATTCTTCAGACTGTCCAGCGATACCTGGCTGCCATTGGCCAGGATCAGCACAGCGCCTTTTTTTCCCGGTTCTATGTCCAGTGGTTTGATGGCAGCGGTCTGTTCCGGCTGCTGCGGCTTTTCTGTTACCAGGAAGTAAGATCCTGCAGCAATAATGATCAGTGCAGCCGCAGCTGCCGCCCATCTCCAGATGGGTATCCGGCGTGCAGGTTGCTCAATGTCCGCCGGGTCGATGGTATCCTGTTTTTCCAGGAAGCGTTGCAGGGCTTGTTCTTCATTGAATCTGGAAAGGGCCGCTGCATTGTTGAGCAGGAGGCTGGGATCATTGAGCTCCGACAGTAACTGCAAATGATCTTCCCGGCCGGCTGCCCAGCTGTTGAGTTCGTTCAATTCTTGTTCGGAAAGGTTTTGGTACAGCTGTTTCTCCAACAGGGCTGCGATCCTTAAAGGATCAGGTGATGATGCATTCATATGGAAATGCGCTTTTGATTAATACGCAGCGATGGACGCATCGTACCAATCATTTGTAAAATAAATTTCAGAACCGGGCGATAAGGAGGAATAAGGCAAAGGATTCAGGCGGCAGGCGAAGTTTCAGGAGGTTGATGCCCCTGGATTTCTGGTTCTTGACAGTTTGAATGGAAAGGCCGAGCGAGCTGGCGATCTCTTCATTCGATCTTCCCTCAATATAACCCATCCGAACAATTTTTCCGCATTGTTCAGGCAGCTGATCGATGGCGCGGTACACGCTCCGGTACAGTTCCATCCGGATCAGATCGAGGTCCGATGCCGATTCCCACTGGTGCTGGGACTGCTGGAACTGAGCCTGCCGCTCCAGGCTATGCTCCGTTCTGCGGAGATGGTCGAAACAGGCATTGCGGGTTGATTTGTACAGAAAGTTCTTCAGATGGAGCAGGTCATCGAACAGTTGCTGCTTCTGCCAGACCTTCAGGAATACATCTTCCACGATGTCTTCCACATGGCTGCGGCTCCCGGTGAGCTTTTCCGCAAAAGCGCAAAGGGCTGCATAATATTCCCGGAATATAAAAGAGAATGCGTCCTTTTCTCCTTTGTAAAGCTGCAGCAGCAGTTCGCGGTCGTTATATGGTTGGGTAACAGTCAACAGTGTTACAAATATGTTATGAGCGCAATACTACCGAAAAAAATCTGCGAAAGTTTGAATTTTATAATTATCCGATTGAATTTGATAAGCAGGAAACCATCACCTTGTGCGAGCTTTGTATCATGAATTCGTCAACTCAGATGGCCCCTCAACAATGGGCCAGGACCATAAAACCACAAAACCTGCATATTGCTAATTTTCTGGCATTTGCATTATTGCCGCTCTCAGGTTTCGGCACCGATATCTACCTGCCTTCCTTGCCAGGAATGGCAGTGGACCTGCAGGTAAGCGCTGTACAGGTTCAGTTCACCATCACCATATTCCTGATCAGTTATGGCATCAGCCAGTTGTTCATCGGAAGTATCCTGGATAGTTATGGCCGTTATATGAGTGGCCTCGGTGCACTGGTGGTCTTCACCATGTCCAGCATTGCAGTGGCTCTTACCAGCAGCATCGAAATGATCTATGCCATGCGCGTGGTACAGGGCGTTACTGTTGGATTTGCAGTGGCAGGTAAGCGCGCTTTCTTCGTGGACCTCTATACCGGCACAAAGCTGAAACATTACCTGGGTATGTTTTCCATCATCTGGTCAACAGGTCCTATCATTGCGCCCTTTGTGGGAGGCTACCTGCAGACACTCTACGGATGGAGAGCTAATTTCTGGTTCCTCGCTATCCTTGGCGGTGTGCTGGCGATCGCAGAATTTATTTTCAGCGGCGAAACATTGCCGAAGAAAACTCCCTTTCAGATCAGGAGAGTACTGGGTATTTATAAAGAGATATTGTCGCATCTGCCCTTTGTGCTGGGTGTTGTGTTGCTCGGGCTTTCCTATGCCATGGTGATGGTCTGTAACATGACTGCCCCATTTGTGATCGAACATCATTTTGCATTTGATGCGGTAACTACCGGATACTGTTCGCTGATCCTGGGATTTGCCTGGATGGTGGGCGGTTTCATCAGCAAAGCTGTGGTGGAACATGCTTTCTTCCGCAAGCTGTTCGTGAACATCGCATTGCAGAGCCTGATCATCATCGCGATGATCATCACCCTGCATTTCTTCGAGAATATTTATGTGATGGTGGCCTTTGCCTTTCTGGTGCATGCCGGGGCTGGCTTCACTTTCAATAATTACATGACCTTCAGTATGACGCGCTTCCCGAAGAATGCAGGCGTAGCCAGCGGGCTCACCGGAGGTTTCACCTTCCTGCTGGTATCGGCATTCAGTTATGGTATCATCAATGTGCTGCCTGCAAAAGACGGCCTGCATCTCGGATGGAGTTATGCCCTGCTCAGTTTGCTGGTGATTATTGTGGTACTGCTGGCAAAGAAACATACAAATGAAACGAACTAAATTTTAATTAGTGTGTGCCCGGTAGCTCTCGTCCCCGCTGGTTATTTCTATTCCGTTGCTTCCCGGCGACAAAGTATTCGCCAGAGGCGAACGACCGGGCAAACCCTGAGTAATTTGGATAATAATCAATAATACTCTACTTTTGCGGTAGACTAATAAGAAATGCTTTGATTTTCAACCTGTACAATAATAACAAGTCTTATGCGGCCGCATCGATGCGTGTTTGCTGTTGCATGCGCACATCCGTTATCGCTACAGGTATTTGAAAGGAGATCCATTTATCAAAATGATACAGTCCCCGGATCGATACCCGGGGATTTTTTCTTTTAGAGCAGAACAGGAAACAATGATCGAGATAAAACAGCTTTCAAAAACATTCCGGCAAAACCATGCCGCTTTCAGGGCGCTCGACAATATCAATCTGGAGATCGCAGAAGGCGAGATCGTGGGCATCATCGGCAGTTCTGGTGCAGGGAAAAGTACCCTGATCCGTTGTGTGAACCTCCTGGAAAAACCGGATGAAGGCAGTATACTCATCAGGGGCACAGATCTTACCACACTCAATGATAAACAGCTGGCGGAAAAACGTAAAAAGATCGGTATGATCTTCCAGCATTTCAACCTTCTTTCTTCAGCCACTGTATTTGAAAATGTGGCCCTTCCATTGAAACTGGATCATGTAAGCCCTTCTCTGATTGAGAAGAAAGTAACGGAGCTCTTACAGATTGTGGGGCTTGAAGACAAAGCGGGGGAGTATCCGAAAAGCTTGTCGGGCGGACAAAAGCAGCGTGTAGCCATAGCGCGGGCACTTGCCAATGATCCCTGGTTATTGCTTTGCGACGAAGCCACCAGTGCCCTGGATCCTGCCACCACTCAATCCATTCTGCAATTATTAAGAGATATCAACCAGCGATTGAAACTCACCATCCTGCTCATCACGCATGAAATGGATGTAGTGAAATCCATTTGTCAGCATGTGGCCGTGATCGATCAAGGCAAACTGGTAGCCAAAGGCACACTGGCAGAATTGCTCAGTAATAATGAACATCCAATCATCCAACAATTTATAAACAGGGAAGTCATGACACTACCACAGGAGTTGTATGCGAACCTCAGGCAGGTGCAGGAAGAGGGGCTTTCTCCCCTCATAGAACTGGAACTGACAGGTAATATTTCTTTCGATGAGCTGATCGATACGGTGTACAACCATTACAGGATCCCTTACAAACTGATCAGGGCGGATATTGAATATTTCGGCAAGGCCAGTTTCGGAAAACTGCTGCTGCATCTGAAAGGATCGGTGGTTGACAATAATAAAGTGCTGCAGTTTTTTCAGCAGCGTAAAATCAAAAATGCGATAAAAGGATATGCATGATACTACTGTTTCTTTATTGCTGAAAGGCCTCTGGGAAACTGTCTTCATGACCTTCACCTCAGGGTTCTTCGGCTTTTTCCTCGGATTGCCTGCAGGCATCCTGCTCTTTCTGACGCGCAAGGGGCAGTTGCTTGAAAACGGTTTGTACCATCGTGTGCTTTCGGCACTGGTCAATGTATTCCGGTCAATTCCATTCATCATCCTGATCGTATGGATGATCCCCTTTACGCGCAGCATCGTAGGAACCAGTATTGGAGTGAGTGCAGCCCTGGTGCCGCTCAGTATCGGCGCAGCGCCCTTCATTGCGCGCCTGGTGGAGAATAGTTTGCTGGAAGTACCGCATGGCCTGATTGAGATGGCCAGGTCCATGGGAGCGAGTCCCTTTCAGATCGTTACCAGGGTATTGCTGCCTGAGGCGTTGCCTTCACTGATCAATAATGCCACTATCACATTGATCACACTGGTAGGTTATTCGGCGATGGGTGGCGCCGTGGGGGCAGGTGGGCTGGGGCAGATAGGGTATCAGTATGGGTATATCGGCTATGATACTTTTATCATGAATGCTGTTTTGCTGCTGCTGGTGGGCCTGGTATTCAGCATCCAGTTTGCAGGCGATAAATTATCAAAAAAATTCAATCACAGATAAGTCAGCACAACATGAGAACAATAGCATACATTATTTCAATAGCCTTGCTTTCTTCCTGCGGGGGATCAGCCGTTAAGAGCGATCCCAATCATATCAAAGTAGGCATCACTTCCGGCCCGGAAAGGGAAATTGCGGAAGCGGCTAAAAAGGAAGCCAAAGAAAAATACAATCTCGATGTAGAGCTGGTAGCATTCAATGATTATGTAGTGCCGAATGAAGCGCTCAACCAGGGAGACATTGATGTGAATGCTTTTCAGCATGTTCCTTACCTGGAGGCGCAGTCTTCTCAACGCGGTTATAAACTGGCAGTAGTAGGTAAGACCTTTGTGTATCCTATTGTTGCGTATTCCAAAAAGATCAGGAGCATCGCAGAATTGCAGGATGGCAGCACAGTAGCTATCCCCAATGACCCCACCAATGGCGGCCGTGCACTTTTATTGTTTCAGAAGCATGGCCTGCTGAAGCTTCGAGATGGGGTAGGGCTGCTGCCTAAAGTAACGGATATCACAGATAACCCGAAGCAGCTGAAACTGGTGGAGATCGAAGCGCCACAACTGCCACGTGTATTGGATGATAAGGAAGTGGTGATTGCTGTAGTCAACAACAATTTTGCAGCACAGGCGGGGCTCGATCCCGATCAGCTGGGTATCCTCAAAGAAGAAAAAGAATCTCCTTATGTGAATGTGATCGCCAGTCGTGATAATAATAAAGAAGAAGAGAAAGTAAAGAATTTTGTAAAAGCATACCAGTCGGAAGCAGTGGTGCAGGCTGCAGCGAAGATCTTCAAAGGTGGTGCGATCAAAGGTTGGTAGTATTTTTATCCCTACTTTTGAAACTTATTCCTATAAGTTTTATGATGAATACCAATCAGTCGTCAACTCCTGCATCCATTATCAAAGCTGCTACCTCAGCTGCTCACCTCAGTACGGAGAAACTACTGGTGAAGTATGTGAAACAGGTGCAGGGGAACAGGGATTATGCCGCTATCCTGGCCTGTATGCACGGCTATTTTGCTCCGCTGGAACGCAGGCTGGATACGAAGATGACGACCTTATTCCCGGATCATGGCCAACGGAGGAAAGCGGGCAATATGGAAAAAGACCTGGCTGTTTTACTGGAAGATGTAAAAAGAACAGAGGCGGTGGATCTTCCTGATACCGGGAGTGATGCTGCCGCGCTGGGCTGCTTCTATGTGATGGAAGGATCCACGCTCGGTGGTACGGTGATCACCAAAGTGATCAAAGATAAAAATCCCGGTATCCCTGATCATGCATTCTCTTTTTTCTCAGGCTATGGAGATGCCAATATGGATATGTGGAAGGCCTTCGTGGCCCGCTTCAATGAATTGCTGGTAACGGATGAACAGATAGCCACGGCAACAGCCGCTGCTAATGACTGCTTCGCAAAACTGGAAGAATGGATCCGCGGGTATTACAATGAAGTGCGCGAATAACTCAGCACCTGTTTCATCGTCTGCGTAAGATTTTCATAACTCATAGGCTTGGTGATGCACGCACATCCGAAGTTGCGGAAGAATTCCGTATCCGCATGATTGGAATAGGTAGTGAAGATCACTACAGGCACATCCGCGCATTTGTTGCGCCCCCTGATAGCTTCCAGCGTTTGTTTTCCGTTCATTCTCGGCATATTCATATCCAGTATAATGAGATTGGGAAACCGTTCATTGTTTTCTTCAATCTCACTGAGCATGGAGAGTCCTTCCTCTCCGCCCTGCGCCTTCAGCACTTCAGCATTGGGATGGAGTGAATTGATGGATTCACCGAAGATGAGCAGATCATCCGGATCATCATCGATGTACAATATCGTTAAATTGTCTGCTGACATAATTCCTGCTTCTTCATTTACAATAGGGGCTACGCTTCTGTTGATTCCAGACTCAGCTGCGGCTGCAATTCCGGTAATACGATCACAAACTCGGCGCCCGAACCGGGTTTGCTGTTTGCAAAGATAAGCCCGTGATGCCGGTCTACAATTCTTTTTGCAATGGCCAGCCCGATCCCGGTCCCTTCAAATTGTTCCTTGCTGTTCAGCCGGTGGAAAAGTGAGAAGATCTTCACCGCATACTGCTGGTCAAAGCCCACACCCTCATCTTTTATTGAAATTTCAAAAAGCTTGCCGGGATTTTCTTTCAATGCCGGATAATTGCTTTTTTCCACTTCCCTGCATTTTATGGAGATCTTCGGTGATTCGTCCTGTTTATGGAATTTGATACCGTTGGAAATCAGATTCTGGAATAATTGACGCATTTGTCCGGGTACTGCCTCTATCATGGGCAGTTTTTCACAGTCGATCACCGCTTTTTTCTCTTCTATCACCAGTTCCAGGTCCAGCAGCAGATCCTGTACGATCCGGTTGCAATCCACTTTTTCATATAAATTATCACTGCCCAGTCTTGAGTACGACAATACATCATTCACCAGGTTATTAGCTCTTGAACTGGCCTTGGTGATGCGTTCGATATACATCGAAAGTTTGCCACTGGTTTCATCAGGGAACTGTTCCTTGATGAGACCGCTGAAGAAATGGATCTTCCGCAATGGTTCCTTCAGGTCATGCGATGCCACTGATGCAAATTGCAGCAGGTCTGCATTACTTTCTTCCAGTCTTCTATTGAGATGTTTCAGTTCACTGGTCCTTTCCGCCACTTTACCTTCCAGCACGCGTTCCGCTGTTTTCTGATCATCGATGTCCGTACAGGTGCCGAACCATTTGTAGATATTCCCATTTTCATCACGCATGGCGGAGGCACGTGCCAGGAACCAACGGTATACGCCATCACGCCTGCGCAAACGGTATTCTGTTTCGTAAAGCTCTCCGGTTTTAAGACATTGCTGCCAGAGTTTCCAGCTGCGGTCCCAGTCATCCGGGTGCACTACCGGTTTCCACTGATCTCCTTTGGATACGTCATTGCTTAAGCCGGTGTAGGCGCTCCATTGCTGGTTATAGAAATCGATATATCCATCAGGCAGGGAGCTCCACACAATCTGGGGAATGAAATCAGTTACAAACCTGAACTGGCGAAGGATGGTTTCCAGTTCGGTGTTCTTCTGCTGCAATTGCTGCTGGCTTTGCTCCAGTTTGGTAACATCCATCATGGCGCCGATCATCCGGTAGGGAACTCCCTGGTCATCTTTCAGCAGTGTGCCACGGTCAAGCACATACGCATATTCGCCATTTTGCTTCCGGTAGCGGTAAGATATTTTGAATTCATCCGAACTGCCCTGCAATGCAGCATGAAGTGCTTCTTCCACCTGTGGCCGGTCGTCCGGATGGATATGCTGTAACCTGAAAGAATGTGTTTTGATGGATTCATCCGCTGCAGGGAAGCCGAAGAGCTCATAGTAGCTATCGCTCCACCAGAGACTGTTCCCTGCAAAATGCCAGTCCCAGATCACATCATTGGTGAGAGAGGCGATGAGCCTGAAGCGTTCTTCACTGATTTCCAGGTCGTAGGTCCTTTCCTTCACCTTTCTTTCCAGCTTGCTGTTGAGCTCACGCAGGGTTTCCTTGGTAACCAGCAATTCGTTGTAATTACGGCGCAGCTTGTCTTCCGCATCCCGCCGTTGGGTGATATCTGACAATACCAGTACAAAGCCATCCTGCATTTTGCTCACGCCTGCCTGGTACCAGTATTTATTGTTATCGATGGTGAAATTGAACTCCAGCGATGCCTGCTTCCCGTTATTCACCGCTTCTACATAACGTTTGAAGAGGGCGGGGGTAGACAGTTGCGGAAAATGCTCTTTGAGCAGGAGTGGTGCCTGCCCATTGTTCTTGCCGAACAGATGCCCTGCATTGAAGTTGGCCACCTTGCACAGGAAATCGGTGATCAGCCCGTCCCGGTTGCGTACACTCTCAAATACCAGGATAGGATTGCTGCTGGCGTCGAACACGCTTTTGATCAGGCTGTTCAGATTCTTGGTGGCGCTAACGTCCACCATGGTGATCACCAGACCGTCACGCTCTTTCTGCTGACGCAGGTAGGGCATGATGCGGATGAGATAGATGGAGCCATTGTGCAATTCTATCTCCTTTTCAATTACCTGTCCTGATTTGTTGGCCAGCCTGATATCTTCAAAGAAAGTGCTGGTGCGGATATGGTGGGTGATATGTTCGATAGGTCTGCCGATATCATTCTCGATGATATTGATCACGGCAGAGGCTGCATTGTTGAATCTGCGGATCCTGCCCTGATTATCCAGGAATATCTGGCCGATCATGGAGGATTGCAGGTAATTGGAAATATCGTCGTTCAGCTCTACCAGTTCCTTGATGCGGAGCTGGTGCTCTGTATTGAGGGTATGTAATTCCTCGTTGAGTGATTGCAATTCTTCATTGGAGCTCTGTAATTCTTCATTGGCAGATTGTAACTCTTCGTTGGAACTCTGCAGTTCTTCATTGGCTGTTTCCAGTCCTTCCACCGCCATCTGCAGGTTAGTGCGCGTTTCTCTCAGCTCTTCCTCCAGCTGCCGTACATAATGGTCTTTCTGCAGCAGGCTCACATCGTGCACATAGGCTGGCGACTTCGCTTCGTCTATGATAGCATCGGCAAATACGAGCAATGTATACATACCACCGGATGTGAGTCCGGGCGGATAGATGAAAATATCGATGAGCCGCTGCACTTCATCGAAACGCACTTTCACGTTCCGTATGGATTGCTCGCTGTTTTCTTTCTGGCTTTTGCGGAGTGCTGTGCTGAGCAGGGCGGAAAGCTCTGCAGGCGCCATTTTAAGCACGTTGAGTGAACTGAGCTTGTCTGGCAGTGTCAGGTACTTCCTGAAATTGCCGATGCCTTCCTTGATCTCGTAGTTTTCGTTTACGTAGATGCCTGCGTATCCCAGTTTGTCCACCAGCGCTTTCCGGAAATCATCCCAGAGATGCACATCCGTCTTGGTTCTGGCGGCTGTATAAGCCGGCATGGTAGTGCTTCGCATCTTTCCGGTGGTGGTGATGCGCCTGCTGATGGAATGGCCTTCACCATTCCTTTTGTAGATCTTCCATTTGCTGTCCACTTCGGAGAAGCCGCGGCGCAGCAGGGATGGATTCTCGCTGGTGCCGAGAAAAAGATACCCCCCGGGGTTAAGCGAAAAATTAAGCGTGGCCAGTACATTTTCCTGCAGAGGCAATGTAAGATAGATGAGCAGGTTGCGGCAGCTGACCAGGTCATTCTTGATAAATGGAGGATCTTTAAGAATATCGTGGGCAGCAAATACAATTTGCTTGCGGATGCGCGGGATCACCGTAAGTCCTTCTTCCCCTTCAATGAAATATTCCTCTACTACTTTTCTCTCAGTGCCCAGCAACTGGTTGCGCTGGTATCTTCCCCGGGCAGCAAATTCAACGGAGGATTTATCGATATCACTGGCGAATATTTTTACCTCCAGTGTTTTATTGAGTTGCTGTAATGCTTTGTCTATAAGGAATGCAATGGTGTATGCTTCCTGACCGGTGCTGCAGGCAGTGACCCATACTTTGAGCGAATCGTGATTTTCTTTGGATTCCACAATACGCAGGATGGCTTCTTCATACAGGCAGGCAAATGCATCTTTATCCCTGAAAAAATTGGTAACACCGATAAAGAATTCCTTGGCCAGTAATGGTGGTTCCTCGTCCTGTGAACGGACGAATCTTTCATAGGCTTCCACTTCTTCCAGCTTCACCAGCTGCATCCGCCGTGCAATGCGGCGGAGTACGGTTGGCTGTTTGTATTGTGAGAAATCATAACCTGTTTTCTTGAAAACATGGCTGAGGATATTCTGAATGGCTTCCTGGTGTTTATGGAAAGGAGGTGTTCGTTGTGGCAGAATGCCATCGATATAATTGCCGATCTGGTCCGGTATATCAGCCGGGCTCAGCACCAGGTCTGCATATCCCGATGCAATGGCATTGCGTGGCATGCCATCGAACTTGGCGGATTCAGGGTCCTGCACAATCACAAAACCGTCCTGGCTTTTGATGGTTTCGATACCACGGGTGCCATCTGTGCCGGTGCCGCTCAGCAGTACTGCAATAGCAAAATGACGCTGGTCATTGGCCAGCGACTGCAGGAATGTATCGATAGCTGTGTTAGGACCTTTTTCAAATTCCTTTCCGGCCAGGATCAGTTGTCCTTCCCGGATGGTGAGCTCCTTGTTGTTGGGGATCACATACACTTTGCCAGGCTCCACCTGTTGCCGGTGCTGCGCTTCTTCCACGGGAAGATGGGTATGCTTGCCCAGCAGTTCCACCAGCAGGCTTTTGTAATCGCTGCTCAGGTGCTGCACTACAATGAAGGCGATATTCTTGCCATCGGAAATATTGTCGAACAGCTCGTTGATGGCTTCCAGTCCGCCCGCAGACGCACCGATACATACCACATAGGTATCATCGGTTACCGGAAGCTCATGGTTATTTTTAGCGGATAGATACATGTGTTGATTTTCGGTTCATCCTCAGGATTGACGGTTGAGCGTATGCT
>NZ_JBQCGW010000051.1:0-12559 GCF_051955275.1 Pseudobacter sp.
TCGCGGGGACGCGAGCGACTGGGCACCCTGTCTTTCAGCTCGTTTTTTCCGCAGCTTACAAAATACTTCAGCTCTCCTTGCAACATTTTACGAAACTTCTCGTACTTATTACGAAAACTATCGTATATTAACTTAAACATTCATCGCATGAAAGTATCACTCACCAGAAATTCAGCAATCCGCCTGGGGCTGGTTGCTGCGGTAACCGGACTTCTCTTCACCACTCCCCTTTCCGCACAGGAAAAATCAAAGGAAAAAGAAAAGAAATCTTACCAGAAGGATTTCGATAAGGAACTGGAGTCCCTCGAAAAGGCCCGCATCTCCATGGAAAACCATCGTGATTTCGATCTGAAGAAAATGGAAGCGGATATCAAACGCGCCATGGAAAAGATCGATATGCAGAAAGCCCAAATGATGGCTGATGAAGCCCTGAAGTCAGTAGACTTTGCACAGATCGAAAAGCAGGTTTCAGATGCCATGGTCAGAGTAGCAGAAGCACAGAAGGAAATTTCCACAGAAACTCAGGAAAATATCCGGAAGGCCCTGGAAAAAGCAAAACAGACTTTTGAAGAACAGAAACGCTTCAATCAAAAAGACATCGAGGAGCAACTGGAAAAAGCCCGGAAGCAGATAGAGCAGTCTAAAGACCAGATCAAGCTCAGCCAGCAGGATTTCCAACGTTCCTTCAAAGAAGCCGCCAAAAGCATCGAAGAAGCTAAGAAAGATGTGAAGAACTACCAGGAAATGATCTATGCCATGGAAGCCGAAGGCTTACTGGACACACAAAAAGATTATACCGTTGAATATAAAGAAAGCAAGCTCACCATCAACGGGAACGAGCAACCGGATTCAGTGACCGATAAGTATAAAAAATATTTCAGGAAAGATCCCATCACAATCAAAAAAGAAGATGGAAAAATGGACATCAGAAATAAGTACTAGTTTTTCTCACTTTTGCGTGTGCGGGACTGTTCTCAGTTCCGCTTTCTTTTTTCAGTTAGTCACATGAGCAGCTACTGCTCTAAAGAAAAAGCCGCCTTGTATTACAAAGCGGCTTTTTAATTTGGGATAACCCCGATGTGTATTAATCACCGTCCATCATCCTCATTAGCGGATGAAATACGTCACTTTCATCTTCATCGGCGGTCAGATCTAAATTCATTTTAAGGGAAACTCCTTCTTTGATAATCACACTCTCTTTGCGATAAGTCTTGTAGCCTTTCTTCTCTAACACAATCACCACTTCACCTGGTGGCATTTGTGGGATCCTGAACAATCCGGCCGCATCGGTTACAAATTCTTTTCTATCCTTTACATTATCTTGTCCCTTTGCTGCAGACGTAATGGATAACGTTACGCCCTGCACAGGCTTTTTAGTTGTTGCATCAGCCACCATACCATACAGTACTGGCTCTGTTTTTCCCGGCCCCTTATCCCCTTTGTTTTCATTGTTAGCTTTGGTAATGAGGGCTAACGGCAGCATGGCCGTTAAAAGGAGCATTGTTTTCCGAACTCTCATAATAGGCGTTTAAAAGGTTGGCAAAGTTTATACCTGCCGTCACACTGTCCATGCTGTATCATTATAAAAGACAATACAGCTATACCGAATGTTGCATTCAGCCATTGAAGTTACTCCAAATCCCGGGAAAGGGCCTATTCTATTTTTAAATTTTAAGGGTATTTTATCAACTTTTCCCAAGGTCTATCTCAGTGTTGTCGCCAATGTTTAAACTCCGGCTTTCACCCTTCACTTCCGTGTCGGAGCCTATCAGGCTCTCGCTCAATACGATATCATACAGGTCAGCAAATGAACCGATTATGGAATTCTTGATGATGGAGTAATTCACCGTTGTCTTTTCCCCGATGGCTACATTGGGGCCCACAATGGAATTGCGGATATCGCATCCTTTGGCGATGCTTACAGGAGGAACTATAATGGTATTCTCAAAGTTATGGTCCTGGGAGATCATACTTCCGAACTTCTTCAGCATGGTGGCATTGGATTCCAGCAAGGTCTCTTTCTTGCCGCAATCGAACCAGTTCTGCACCTTGAAGGCCTGGAACCTGGCCCCATGGCGGATCATACATTCCAGCGCATCGGTAATGCTGTATTCGCCCCGGCTCATCACCTGGTCCCGCACATTGCTTTCCAGGCACTGGAACAGGAAGCCTGCTTCCTTGATCCGGTAAATGCCCACCAGCGCCATATTGCTCTTGGGGATCTGCGGCTTTTCCACCACTTTGTTGATGAAGCCATCTTCGCCGATCTCGGCTACGCCGAACTCACGGGGATCGTCCACGCGCTTAACGCCCAGGGCGGAATGCGGCATGTCGAGCACTGCTTTCACATCATACTCGCAGATGGTATCGCCCAGCACGATGAAGATCTCATCATCACCCACAATTTCCTTGGTCAGCTGGATGGCATGGCCGATGCCATGGCGCTCCGTCTGGTGTACAAAATGCGCTTTCAGGTCCGGGTATGTTTCTTTCACATAATCCTGGATCTTTTGTCCGAGGTAGCCGATGATAAAAATATATTCATCGATACCTGCACTCTTCAGCTGATCTACAATGATGCTGAGGATGGTTTTGCCTGCAAGCGGAATAAGAGCCTTGGGTTGAGTATATGTATGTGGCCGTAGTTTGGTGCCTGCACCGGCTACGGGAATGATTGCCTTCATAATCAGATTTGTTTTCCTTCGTTATCGAAAAACAGGTAAAAGATGGTATTGTACCAAACCGTGAAAATAGTAAAAATT
Organism: Pseudobacter sp.; assembly: GCF_051955275.1. Classification (NCBI taxonomy): domain Bacteria; kingdom Pseudomonadati; phylum Bacteroidota; class Chitinophagia; order Chitinophagales; family Chitinophagaceae; genus Pseudobacter; species Pseudobacter sp. The sequence continues at coordinate 2,763 of NZ_JBQCGW010000051.1, forward strand.
ATGGGGCGTTCTTACTATTTTTGCGCCATGCAAAAAGACACGCTCGTTTTTGACCTCCTCCGTAAGGAGCTGGACCGCCAACGCCACGGCATTGAACTGATCGCTTCCGAAAATTTCACATCGCTGCAGGTAATACAGGCCATGGGCTCTGTTGCTACCAACAAGTATGCAGAGGGCTATCCCGGCAAACGCTATTATGGCGGATGTGAAGTCATTGATGAGATCGAAACCCTGGCCATCGAACGCCTCAAAAAAGTATTTAATGCCAGCTGGGCTAACGTGCAACCCCATAGCGGCGCACAGGCCAACTCAGCCGTGTTCCTCGCCTGCCTCAAACCGGGCGACAAGATCCTCGGTCTGGACCTCAGCATGGGCGGCCACCTTACCCACGGTAGCCCCGCAAACATCAGCGGCAAGTATTACCAGGCATTGCATTACGGTGTAAAAAAAGAAACCGGACTGGTTGATTATGATCAACTGGAGTCTGTTGCCCTGGCAGAAAAACCAAAGATGATCATCTGCGGAGCTTCTGCCTACAGCCGCGACTGGGATTATGCCCGCATCCGCGCTGTTGCCGATAAGATCGGTGCACTGGTAATGGCAGACATTGCACACCCTGCCGGCCTGATCGCCAAAGGACTGCTCAATGATCCTTTCGATCATTGCCATATCGTTACCTCTACCACACACAAAACACTTCGTGGACCACGCGGCGGTATCATCATGCTGCGTCACGATTTCGAGAACCCATGGGGCCTCAAAGATCCCAAGGGCAATACCCGCACCATGAGCCAGCTTCTCGATCTGGCCGTATTCCCCGGCGCGCAGGGCGGACCGCTGGAACATGTGATCGCTGCCAAGGCCATCGCATTCGGCGAGATCCTCACTGACGACTTCACCGCTTACGGAAGGAACGTGATCAACAATGCCCAGGCCATGGCCAAAGCACTGGTGAACCGCGGCTACAACCTCATCAGCAACGGTACAGACAACCACCTGATGCTGATCGATCTCCGTAACAAGAACCTCACCGGTAAGAAAGCACAGGAAACGCTGGACAAAGCTCATATCACCCTCAACAAGAACGCAGTACCTTTCGATGATAAGAGCCCGTTCGTAACCAGCGGTATCCGCATCGGTGTTCCTGCCGTTACTTCAAGAGGCATGAATGAAGCGCATATGGAGACCGTTGCCGGCTTCATCGACAAAGTACTCACCAACACCGATGACGAAGCAACCATCAGCAATGTAAAGAACGATGTGAATGCTTTCATGAAGCAGTTCGCACTCTATCCCGAACTCGGATAATCAATTCGTATCGATATTTCCCGGGGCTGACCTTACAAGGTTGGCCCTTTTACTTTTGCAGTGCCCAGTCGCTCGCGTCCCGCGAGTGACTTCTATTTCCCCGCCTCCGGCGAGCAACAGCCTGCCCTCCGCTGTCACTACCCCACCCCTGGTTATGCGATTTAGTGCATGATACCGGACAATTGTTTACTTTTGAGCCAGTCAAATTAACCATTATGATCCAACGCGTACAATCGGTATGGCTGATCCTTGCTGCTGCAGCGGCTTTCCTGACCCTGCAATTCAACTTTTATACAGGTAATATGCTCCCCGAAGGAGCCAACCTCAAACAATTCATAGCCATCAACGCCAAAAGCGATACCCTGCTGCTCATCTCTTCCGTAGCAACCGCTTTGCTGGCAGCCGTGGCCATCTTCCTGTATAAAGACAGGAAACTTCAATTGAAGCTTGTAGGCATCGCGCTGGTACTATCGTTGCTGAACATCCTCCTGTTCTTCCTGCAAACCAAAAAGTTCATTGCAGGCGAAGGCAATTATGGAATCGGCGCCATCATTCCATTGCTCGTTCCCATTTTCCTGATCCTGGCTATCCGCGGAATTTATAAGGATAACAAACTGGTGAAGAGCCTCGACAGACTGAGATAATCTTGTTTTTACAATACTGCAAAGCTGACCTCCCCAGGTCAGCTTTTCTATTTAGCACGAATACTTATACTACCGGTTCCCTGTTCATATCACTGTAAGGATAATGCCCCGCTTCCCGGAGTTTATTGAATAATGCCGCACTTCCGTTTGTTCTTGAGTAATCCATTTCTGATTTGAATATTTCAAGGCAAAGCAATAAATGGTGCTCACTTTCTCCTACCAGGAACTTATTGTCTGAAGGCTGGTATTGATCAAAGATCAGGCAAACGTTGCGTCCTTCATCGGAAGGCAGTTCACAGGTTTCTCCCGGATTCAGCACAGCATCCTTCGCATATTCAGCCATGATGGTAAAGATCTGGCAGAACCTGCGCTCTATTTCATTGAAGGCATCAGGTAACTGCTGATCCTGATTGAAAGAAAGACGGGTGAAAGCAAGCAGTTCGTATGTGCCCAAACAATTGGGCAGAGGACCAGCACCATCTTCACTCAGCAGTTCCATAGTGGCAAAGCCGGTACCTGAAATATGCTGGGCGAAGTAGTACATATCAACATTGCCACCAACACCAAATGGAACAACGGAATGCCCCACTAACCAATGCATCGGGCCTAATACTTTTTCAAGGCCTGTCTTTTTCAGATCATAGAATTTATCGAATCCGCTTTCTTCTTTCTGTGGCAGGTTGTCTGCTATTTTCATATGAAGGTTTTAAATTTCTTCCTGAAAATAGGTGCGATGCAATACCGGCACTATCGAATAAAGGCAAAAGGCCATATCTGTTGTTCCATCAAATGAAAACCGGGCCTGAACCAGCCAGGCTGGAAAAAAAATACAGCCCTTGAGGGGCTGTACAACTATTCTGATTTATGATATTAAATTCTTATTTACCAAACTCAAGTTCATACGCCGTGAATCGCCGTCCATCTCCCATGGGCGTAACAAACACTTTCACCCGGATGGTTTCACTGCCGTTGGTGTACACCAGGTTATCGGCTCCCTTGAAATTGTATTTCTCGGTACACTTGAAATTATGGGAAAGAAGATAAACGGAAATATCCTTGTATTCTTCTTTATCATATGTACGATAGGTAAGTAAACGGCTGGAATATTTCTCCGTGTTCACATCCATGTATTGAACGGAACGGATAACGGTAGGCTTTCCGTCTTTATCATCTTCCTTGTGATCTATATGGGAATACTGATAAAGCGCGCTGGCGGAATCAATGTCTTTCTGCATGAGCAGGTACCCCTTCTTCTTTAGAATGGTATCTACCCTGAAATGCTCCAGGTTCAGGAGCTTTTGTAATTCAGGAACAGCTATTTGCTGCGCGAAGGATTGCTGCGCGGCTAAGGCCAGGAAAACAAGAAGTAGCGCTCTGAACATGGAAAGTTTATTGTAGCTGCAAAGAAAAGGGATGCAGGGCGGTCAGAAAAGTTAAAAAGAAGATTGAGCTTCAGGTAGGCACCGCATGTGCGAAAGAGGCACAGGGTGTGCCCAATCGCTCGCCTCCGGCGAGTGACATATATGCTTGTCGCCTCTGGCAACAAAGTCAGGTGTAACACTCCGTTGGTTCGCCGGGAGGCGAACTACATAGCAGTCACTCGCCGGAGGCGAGCGACTGGGCACTGCGTAATTTACAGGAACCTGCCCGTATAACTTTCCTTCACTTTTTTAAGCCCGGAAGGCACACCGGCGTACACGATCGTTCCACCGCCATCCCCTGCCTCGGGTCCCAGGTCGATCACCCAATCCGCACTCTTGATCACATCAGTATTGTGCTCAATCACAAGAATACTGTGTCCCTGCTCGATCAACGCATTGAATGAAGCCAGGAGCTTCCGGATATCATGGAAGTGCAAACCGGTGGTAGGCTCATCAAAGATGAAGAGGATCTGACCCTGGCCTTTGCCTTTACCCAGGAAGGATGCCAGCTTCACACGCTGCGCTTCGCCACCGGATAAGGTATCGGATGATTGTCCCAGTTTCACATACCCAAGTCCTACATCTGACAACGGACGGATCCTGTTCACGATATCCTTCTCTGCTTCAAAGAAAGTCAGCGCTTCATCAACACTCAGTTCAAGAATATCGTAAATGCTCTTGCCTTTATATTGTACTTCCAGTACTTCTTCTTTGAACTTCTTTCCTCCGCACACTTCACAGGTGAGGTGCACATCGGCGAGGAACTGCATTTCCACGATCTGTTCGCCTTCACCTTTACAGGTATCACATCTTCCGCCATCCACGTTGAACGAAAAATGTTTCGGCATGAAACCACGCGTTTTGCTCAGCGGCTGCTTCGCATAGAGATCACGGATCTCATCATATGCTTTGATATAAGTTACCGGGTTGGAACGGGAAGATTTACCGATCGGGTTCTGGTCCACCATCTCGATCTGCGCGATCATATCAACATCTCCGGAGATGCCTTTATGCAGGCCAACCTTATCGGCAAACTCTCCTTTGATCTTCTGCAGAGCAGGATAAAGGATCTGTTTCACCAGGGTGGTCTTGCCACTTCCACTCACACCACTCACCACCGTGAATGTATTCAGCGGGAATTCAGCACTCACATTCTGCAGGTTATTCTGACGCGCGCCTTCCACCTTGATGGACCTTGTCCATTTACGGACCGTCTTCGGCGCATCGATGCTCATTTCTCCTTTGAGATATTTTCCGGTAAGACTATTCTCATTTGCAACGATCTCATCATAGTTTCCGGCAGCCACCACTTCACCACCAAGGTGTGAAGCCAGTGGTCCCATATCGATGATATGATCTGCTTCACGCATCATCAGTTCATCGTGCTCCACTACTACAACGGTATTACCGAGATCGCGGAGTTCTTTCAACACACTGATCAGTCTTTCTGTATCGCGCGAATGCAGCCCGATGCTGGGTTCATCCAATATGTATAAAGAATTGGTGAGGTTACTGCCTAATGAGCGGGTAAGCTGAATACGCTGACTTTCGCCACCACTCAATGAGTTGGCCAGACGGTTCAGCGTGAGATAACCAAGCCCCACATCCATCAATGTCTTCAGGCGGTGATTGATCTCTATGAGGATCCGTTTCGCCACCTGCTGATCGTATTCGCTCAGTGTCAGATCTGCGAACCAGGTTTGCAGATCGCGTACCGGCATTTCGCAGAGCTCCCCGATATGCATGCCGCCTACTTTTACGTAGAGTGCTTCTTTGCGCAGGCGGTAGCCATGGCAATCAGGACAGGTTGTTCTGCCACGATACCTGCTCAGCAGAACGCGGTATTGTACTTTATATAGATTGGCCTCCACTTCACGGAAGAAATCATCAATGCCATTGGCAAATGAATTTCCTTTCCAGAGTGTCTGGTATTGTTCTTTGGTAAGATCGATGATGGGTTTGTGAATGGGGAAGTCAAAGCGTTTGGCGGCTTTGATGAATGCTTCTTTCCACTGGCCGAGCTTTTCTCCTTTCCAGGGAGCCACGGCCCCTTCGTATACACTCAGGCGTTTGTTGGGGATCACCAGGTCTTCATCGATACCCAGTACCTGGCTGAAACCTTCGCAGGTGGGGCAGGCGCCGAAGGGATTGTTGAACGAGAAGAGATTCGGCACAGGCTCTTCGAACACGATGCCATCCAGTTCAAATTTATTGGAAAATGTTCTCTTTGCAGAACCATTCACTTCAATCAGCATGCTGCCTTCGCCTTCATAAAAGGCGGTACCGATGGAATCCCCCATGCGGTGCATATCATCTTCATCAAAATCCTTCACCACTAAACGATCCACCAGCACATAACATTCTTTGGCGGGCTTCCAGCTTTTTTCTTCCAGCAGGTCTTCAATGGAATGGATACTTCCATCGTAGATCCGGGTGAAGCCTTTCTGTAAAAGGATACCCAGTTCCTCCTGCGGCTTGCGGTTCTTATGTTGTTTGAAAGGAATCAAGATAAGTACTTTGTCGCCGGTCTTCAGCGCCTTGATGGCATTGATCACATCGCCGATATCATCCTTCTTCACTGTATGTCCGGATACCGGGGAAATGGTTTTACCGGTACGGGCAAAGAGCAGGCGGAGATAATCATAGATCTCCGTCATGCTGCCCACCGTAGAGCGTGGTGTACGGGTGATCACTTTCTGCTCGATGGCGATAGCGGGACAAAGGCCTTTGATGAAATCCACATCGGGTTTTACCATACGCGCCATGAACTGGCGGGCGTAGGCGCTGAGGCTCTCTGCGTAACGGCGTTGCCCTTCTGCAAAAAGCGTATCGATGGTAAGGGATGATTTGCCGGAGCCCGACACACCCGTCACCACGATAAATTTATTGCGCGGGATACTCACTGAAACATCTTTCAGGTTGTGAACGCGGGCGCCTTTGATGTAAATGCTGTCGTGAATATTGGGAGAATCAGCCGTTTTAGTGGCGGCTTTCTTCTTTTTGGTAGATACTGTCATATTAATATGGAGCACAAAATTATTGCAATCGGAATAATATTGTGTACTACATATTTAAAGAAGGAAAGTTTAACGCAATCACCCCTTCTTTTGACATAAATCAAATCATTTGACCTATGATAAATAAGTAATATTCAATAGTATGTGGAATGTTTAAAAAAAGGGTTAAAGTTTGCTTATTTCAAAAAAGTCTATATCTTTAATTAGTAAAACATGCGATAATCTCTTCACCAAATTATGTAGCCTATTGATTTAGTTACTTCTACACTGAAAAGCCGACCACCAATAAAATCCATCAATAATATATCCTAAACCTTCAAAACCCGTAGAAGTTTATGAATTTACTACGCAAAGAAACCGATCATGAACTCATCCAGGACTTCCAGGATGGGGATCTCCGCGCCCTTGAAGCATTAGTACTCCGTCACAAAGACAAAATGTACACTTCCATCCTGTTCCTCGTAAAAGACAAATACCTCGCTGAGGATATCTTCCAGGATGTGCTTATCAAAATCATCGACACGATCCGTAGCGGCCGTTACACTGAGGAAGGAAAGTTCCTGCCCTGGGCAATGCGCATTGCACACAACCTGTGTGTGGACCATTTCAGAAAAGTCAAGAGAACACCTGCTATCAAAACAAGTGATGACCGCGACATTTTTGAAGTGATCAACTTTACGGAAGACGGTGCTGACCAGAAGATGATGAAGCGTCAGAGCCATGACCGTGTTCGTCAGATGCTGGATCTGTTACCAGACGATCAACGCGAAGTAATTATTCTCCGTCATTATGCAGACATGAGTTTCAAGGAAATCGCTTCTCTCACCAATTGCAGTATCAATACGGCTTTGGGAAGAATGCGTTATGGCCTGATCAATCTGCGCAAAATGATGATGCAGAAAAAAATCGCCTTATAAGCACATTGTTCTTCAAAGAATTTGAACATTTTCATTGACATCTTGTTTAACTAAACACCGAAGAGAAGATCAGTAAGTACGAATGCTGAACTTCAGAGCAGAACGATGAAAACAATTTGACTCAACCAGTACCATTTCTGAAAAGATTAACGGTAGCCGTAAATAAGGGAACGGACACACTACTTAAATTTGAAAAGAAATAAACTGGAAAATATTGTCATTCTGGTCCTCCATCAGACTCTTTTTTTGATTTGCTTGCTGGTCAGAAGGCTGGAACAGAATGACGCCTAATTGAGGAGCCCCGCTTGAGTAAAGCGGGGTTCTTTGTTTTTACACTCAGCGTGTATGCCCCGGAAAAAGCAAGGTATGCCCAGTCGCTCGCGTCCCTGCGAGTGACTTCTATTTGCTTGCCTCTGGCGGGTTCAGCGTTCGCCGGAGGCGAACAAATATTCCTCACTCGCCAGAGGCGAGCGAGTGCTCCCCGGGTAAATGAAAAAGGGCTGACCAACGGCCAGCCCTGATATAATAAGTGTTTCTTAACTACGGATGCTTCGCTTTGTATGCTTCTTTCACTTCATCCAGGATCTTCACAAAACGCTTGATATCAGAATTGTAACCACCCGCATCCTTCAGGATCTTTCCGTCATGGTCAACAAACACATACAGTGGCTGCGCACTGTTCCCAGTGAGCGTTACTTCAAAATCAAGGTTCTTGTCTCCGATGGTTTTGATCTTCTGCCCGTCTTTCGACACATACTGCTCATCTGCAGGCAGCTTATACTTATCATCTACATACAGGGAGATCACTACAAAGTCTTTCTGCAGACGTTTGGTCACTTCAGCATCGGTCAGCACTTCCTGCTCCATCTTACGGCAGTTAGCGCAGCTATGCCCGGTAAAGTCTATCAACACAGGCCTGTTGAGCTTCTTAGCAGCGGCAATCCCTTCTTCATAATCGAAGAATGCGTGAACGCCGGGGATCTCGGATTCCAGGAACTCGGTATATTTCACAGGTTTCACTTCCATTTCATCTGCCGGGCCTGAAGAAATGGGGGCAGTCTGCACTTTATTGAGGTTGAAATCCTGTGTTTTCATTTCAGGCAACCAGGCGCTGATACCTTTCAACGGAGCGCCCCAGAGGCCGGGAATAAGGAATACAGTAAAGGTGAGCGCACCAACTGCAAAGAAGAGGCGCGTTACCGTTAAATAAGGCTTGCCATAATCATTCTTAGGCAGGTCATCATCATGATGGAAGCGCAGTTTACCCAGGAGGTAAAGTCCGAGCAGACCAAAGATCACGATCCAGAGAGAAAGATATACTTCACGGTCCAGGATACCCCAGTGGTACGCCAGGTCAGCGCTGCTCAGGAACTTCAGGGCGAGGGCAAGCTCGATAAAGCCCAGCGCAACTTTCACGGTATTGAGCCAGCCTCCGGATTTTGCCATTTTGTTCAGCAGGGCCGGGAAGAAGGCAAAGAGTGCGAACGGCAGTGACAAAGCCAGGGAGAATCCAAGGAAGCCTACCAGCGGAGCGATCATCCCTCCTTTGGCGGTCCAAACGGTCAGCAGACCGATGAACGGAACTGTACAGGAGAAGGAAACGATCACCAGCGTGAGCGCCATGAAGAAGATCCCTGAGAAAGAACCGAAATTGGCCTTGCTGTCCATCTTATTGCTCCATGATGCCGGCAGTGTGATCTCGAACGCCCCCAGGAAGGAGATACCGAATATCACGAACATGGCAAACACGAATATATTGAAGACAGCGCTGCTTGCCATAGCATTCAATGCACCCGGTCCGAAGATCAGGGTGATCAGGAAACCGGCGGCCGTGAAAATGCCAATGATAGATAACGAATAGTATAATGCATTCTTGATTCCCGCTTTGCGGCTGGTGCTGCGCTTGGTGAAGAAGCTCACCGTTACAGGAACCATCGCATAAATACATGGCATAATGAATGCTCCGAAACCAGCAAGAAGTCCTCCCAGGAAGAATGACCAGAGAGAGTTTTTCGACTGATCTTCGCCTCCTGCTGTACTGCCTTCAGCTGTTTTGTCATCGCTTGCTGCTGCAGTATTCTCAGTAGCTGCTACAGGTACGGTGATGGTGAATTCCTCATCTTTGGCTTTTACCTCCTTCCCGTCTTTCATTATGAAGCTAACCTTACCGGAGAAAGATTTCTTCTCCCCCGCAGGCAGGTCCACTTTTTGTTGCCATACCAGTGAATCGGTTGCAAACTTTACTTCAAGACCATCCAGATCGGCGTCTTTTTCAGTCTTCACATTTCCTTTTTCAACCAGGGCATCCTTGAGGGATTTCTTAGCTTCTGCGTCAAATTCAACAGTAGTTGACAGCGCATCTTCAGAGGTCTTGTTTATTGAGTAGATTTTCTTTCCTTCACCAACCAATGCAGCTTTGATGGAAAGAAGCACTTCCTTGTCATTCAGTCTTTCAAATGAATAGGAGAACTTAATTTGGGTGGAGTCCTG
>NZ_JBQCGW010000052.1:0-8380 GCF_051955275.1 Pseudobacter sp.
TAATGAAAAGAAACGGAACGGAATTGAATTTGGAGACAGTATACCACGGTGTTGGAAAAGGAGCATTCAGTGCTTTCAATCCAGCCAGCACCTATGCGGTGGGTGATCTTGTTACGTTCACTCAAAATGCGGAGCTGCGTTATTTCCGTTGTATAGCCGTAACTACAGCAGGGCAATCACCCGACACGCACCCTGCAAAATGGGATTGGGCAGGTGGCCGGGCAGTAGCAAAAGGATTCGGTAAAATTATTACTGAAGAAATTGCTGCTTCCAATATTACTCCTGTAGCAACGGGTGCAGTAACCGCCCTGAACGGTTATGACAAAGCAATGCAACTTTATCGCTCCCTTCCGGAATCAGTGCAGCTCGGAAAATCTGGTCCTACATTGATCTACCAATCTCTGACAGATTACCAGTTCACGATGGATCAATACGAAAAGGATGTAAGTAAAAACTTTGAGACCATCGATGGTATTACTTACCTGGCAAAAACCGAAAGGCGCTGCGGATTGAAACCAGTATCCTGGTTAAGTGGCAGCCGCCGTCAAATCGCTACCGTAAAAGGAAACCTCGTAGCTGGAACTGACGAACTGAATGATATGAACCTGATCAAAGCTATGGAGCAGATGTATACCATCCAGGCTTCCATGACCTTCATGATCGGTTTCCAAATCCGTCAGCTGGCAGCCCTGCGCGTATCTGACCAGGCGTAAATATTTCCAATCAACTTTTAAAAAATCAGGAATCCGACAACTACCCTGTCGGATTCCTTCAATACACTTTATCATGTCAAAAACTAAGAAAGTCCTATTGACAGTGACGCTTGCACAATTGCAGGATTTCACTGCACCAGTGCTCCGCGCCATCTTCAATGAAGCGACAGGGCAAACTGCAAAAGAGGATCTCGATGCCGAAAGCCTTTTATCAGCGCTGTTAACACTGGCCGACCCTGCCCCTGAACCAGAGCCGGTGCAGTCTGTCAGCTCAGATGCGTTACCTGTCTTCGAGTACAAGAAAAAGAAGTACCAGGTGTTGACGCCGAAAGTGCATATCCCTGGTATCGGTGATCGCACGGCAAAGGAACTGGCTACCGATGATGAATCCATCGAGTATCTGATCAAAAATCAGTGCGTTGGATCTGTGATCAAGGAAGTGAAGTAGCCTGAAACAACATTCATTCATTTTTCAATTACCAATAATGCCAAATTACGCGAACATCAAGGGCAGCACACAAACCGGTAAGAGCGGCGGATACAAAGCTTTGCTTTTGCATGCGCACGTTTCTGATATCGATGTATGGGCGCGCCCCATCGCATTACCCATTGCCCTGGGTGATAAGGTGAAGATCGTAACCGCTCACACCTTTGTGGATGACAAAACCGCATTCCAGTGGGATGCCCAAATTCACAGTGTGAAGCATACCAGCGCTACAGTTGGTGAAGAGGGTGCACAGGAACTGGAGCATACCGCAGAACTCGTGATCTTAGGAGATAACCCTGCAACACTGGAGCAGATGGTGAATATCCTCAATGATCAGAAAGTGGTGTGGCTCAAAGATGCGGACTGCATCAACAATGACAGTTACATTCAGCTGGGTGATGACTGCGTTCCTGTAACGGTTACACTCGCTTTTGATGGCTCCACCACCAAAGAAGGCATGAAGAAATACACGCTGACCATTAAGTGTAAAAAGAAATTCTTTTACCTGGCTGCTCTCGATGTAGCGGTGTAATTCTTTTCTCTAACCTTCATTTTTTCATATGCCGGAAATCATAAAGCAGCTGCTCAATCCCGACACAGCAGCTCAATTTAAGCATACAGGGAACTGGAATCGTGAGATCCGGATTCCCAATGTATGGAAGGGGTTACCTCAGAACATTCCACCGCATGCAGTGGAAGCATTGATCCAGCAGGGCCGCAAGGATTTCGTACGGATCACCGATGAGGATGATCCGGACGAAGGGAAGGGTAAAAAGCCGTCCTTGAAAGGCAATAAAGCCGATAAGAAAAACCCGGAAGATCAAGGGGAAACCATTTCCTAACCTTCAAAATCCCCGCCGCCATCGGCGGGGATTTTTTACATCATGGCAATAAATTTTGACAAATACAACGATGCAGTACGGCAATGGGGAGCCAGTGGAAAGAACCTGATGAAGTCCACCGGCACTGCTATGGGCATCAAAGGCCGTAGCCTTTCCCGGATCAGGGATCGTTACGGCGTTGATAGTACCGGTGTCATCAATAAGGTGACGTTCACCACCATCAGCCGTTCCCTGATCTTCATCAGCGCCGGTGCAGGTAAAGGCATGGGTGGCAGCAAGGGTAGCCGGTGGATTGATCGATACGGTCAGCGGAAATCAACCAACCCTTCCTCGTTGGGTAAAGCTGGCAGCGGCTCCCGGCCGGAAAGACCTTTTATTGAAAAAGCCCTTTCATCTCCGGATGGGCTTGAAGCGTTGGCCGACCTGGTTGCAGTGCACCAGGCCGATGCCATTATCGAAAACGTCTATAAAAAATAACTATGGCTAATCAAACTGTCAACCGACAGGTCAATATATACATTGCCAGCGGCGAAGCTGAGAAAGCATATGATCGATTGGTGAAGAAAGAACAGCAGTTGAAAGCTGAACTGGAAAAGGCGACAGATCCGAAGATCATCAACCGGTTGAACGCTGAGTTGAACAAGCTACAGGAACCGATTGACCGGGCCACCCGAAAAATGAAAGGTGAACTGGAGCCTTCCTTCCGCGATGTAAAAAACACAGTGGATGCATTGGGCAAGCGGCTCAAGCAAATGAGCAGCAGTGATGCGGACTATACCAAAGTGTTGGTGCAGTACCGGGCTGCCAATGTTGAACTTCAGGAGCAGAAAAAGAATCTGGATGCAATAAACAGCGCAAAAAAAAATATTGCAAAAGATTCTGATGGTAACAACAGTTCTTTCTTCGGTAATCTGTTTGCAAATCTTGCTGTAAAGGGAATCGAACTGATGAAATCTTTGGGCCAACAGGCTATTAAAACAGCATTGGAAACTGAAGGTGTGCGACGTGCATTTGATAGGCTGAATCAGCCTGAGCTTTTAGATAAACTCAGAACCGCCACAAAGGGTACAGTGAGTGACCTGGAATTAATGAAACGTGCAGTGGCAGCTGACAACTTCCAGATCCCGGTTGAAAAGTTAGGCACCCTGTTGGAATTCGCACAACGCCGCGCCCGTGAAACCGGCCAATCTGTGGATTACCTGGTTGACAGTATCGTTACCGGTATTGCCCGTAAAAGCCCGCTGATCCTCGATAACTTAGGTATCAATATTCAGCGTATCAATACCAAATTCAAAGAGACAGGTGATTTTGCGCAGGCTGCGTTCGGTGTGGTGGATGAGGAACTTCAGAAGATGGGACCAGCGTTAGAGACCAACGCAGATAAAGTAGATCAGTGGAAAGCCCGGTGGACAAATAATTTGAGTGAATGGGGAGCAGGACTGATCACTACACTTAGTTATATCGGTGATAAGTTTACCGAAAAGTTCGGCACAGATGCGATGAAAGCTGAATATTTTACAAAGAAACGCAATCAGGAAATCGCTGCCGAAAATGAAGCTGCAAGAGACCGGGAGCTAACGCAGATCCGATCCTTCCAGCAAAATTATGCAGCAGCTGACAAGACAGGCCGGGATAAAATACTCGACCAGGTGCGCCTTGAAATCAAGACCATTGAAACAGAAGAAGCGAATGCCAGCAAAACAGGACTGACCAGGTTAGCAGAAACCCATAAAATCCGGCTTGGTCTCTGGCAGAAATATTATGATGACCTCAAAGCCCCTTCCAACAAAGGTGATACTATCGCAGCTCTGCAAAAGGAAATCCAGCTAACCACGGAACTGCGTGATAATTCAATCATTGGCAGTAAAGAATATACGCAGGCTGCAAAGCGGCTCGATGAGTTGCAAAAACGCCTCGACAAATTACTGGGTAAGAATCAGCCGAAAGCAAAGGAGAATATTTTCAGTCGGCTGCATGATCAGCTGATGGATCAGGCCCGGGAGCTGGATACCTATACCGCCAATCAGCTCATGAAGGACCTCAATGCTTCCAAGATAAAGTACGATAAACAGAATCGTGATCTGAGGACTGCATTGGATGAACAAAAACTTACTCTCGACCAGTATGTTAAACTCTACCGGATATCCATCGATAGTGCAGAACGTGAACACCAGCAGATATTAGAAAAGTCAGTACTTGAGTACAACAAAAAAAGACTGGAGGAAGCCAAAAAGCTCAAAGAAAAGCAGGTCAAGCTCGACGAGGAAAGGATGGAACAGCTGGTGAAATTCCAAACGACCCTTGCCCGTAATGCTGCTGAATTGTCCGATAAGGCGCTTGGTGGATTGAAATTTCAAAAGGAAGTTGATCTGATGCTTGCCACCGGCAAGAGACGGCTGCAAATTATTAAGGAGCAGCTTGACCTGGAAGAAAAAGAAGAGATAGCGCAGGCGGAAAAGACCGGTAAAAGCGTTGCTGATATTCATCGTAAGTATGATCAGCTTCGTAAACAGGAATCGATCAATCACTTTGTTGACCTTGCAGAAAGGATAGCTGATTTCACTTCCAATATTCTTACAACGGTTGGGCAGGTCTTCCAGACAATGGAGGCCAACGAAAATGCGCGCATTGAAGATGGCCGGAAAAGAACCGAGCGGGAAAAGGAACAGTACAAGCGTCAGCTGGATAATAAGGTCATCACCGGGGCTGAGTATGACCGGAAAGTTGCCGCGCTGGAAAAGCGGCAGGAAGAAAGGGAAAAGGCCCTTCGCTTGCGCCAGTTCAACCGGGAGAAAGCAATCAACTTTGTATCCACCACTGTGCAGGTGGCTCGTGGTGTTGCTGCAGCACTCGCAACCCCGCCCGCTCCCAATATACCGCTGGCTGCTCTGATGGGTATTTTAGGCGCTGTTCAGCTGGGCATTATCGCAACATCCAAACCGCCAAAGATGGCAACGGGTGGTATTCTCAATGGGCCTTCACATGCAGCCGGTGGTATGCCGGTGGTTGATCCGAGGACCAGGCGCGTAGTGGCAGAGCTGGAAGGTGGTGAAGCCATCCTGAGCGTTGATACGGTGAAGAACAATTTCGGGGTGGTCAGCCGTCTGCTCGATGCCAGCATGAACAAACGCGGTGCCACTATCCGTCCATTGCCGTATCAACCTAAGTACGTGGATGTACCTGCCATTACCCAGGGCATCAACACGGTAAAGATGTACGCTGCCGGTGGCGTATTTGAAGGGGGCAAACAGCCTTCCGTTAATTCAGATGAGGTGTTACTGCAATTGGCAGGATCTGTGATCGCATTGAGCACCGTAATGAGTAATGGCATACGTGCAGTAACCAGTCTGCGCGACATAGAGGAACAGGCGGACAGAAAGGCCGTGATTGAAAACGATGCAACCATGCGCTAATGAACCTGGATATAATCAATAAAAAATTTCGGGAGGTGGTCAGCCAACCGGGCATATACAACCAGCTGAAGGTTTCCAAGAATGTAGTGGCGCAGTACCGGTGGAAACTGAAGCGCGGTGTTCATATCAGCATAGATAAGCAACTATCCGTGATCCATGCCGCTGGTGTCCGGCTGGATATTTATGAGTATCGTGATCAGGATCTGGTGGCTGCTATAGAATTTGCATTGCGCTCCAGTCAGGCAGCTCGTGGCATGGGTGCCGCCTATCTTTTGGAGAAATGGAAGGCCGGTAATATGCAATAGTTCTTGTCCTTTCCCCTGCACTATCAATGGTGCAATTTGCTGGGTATGGAAACAATCCAGCGCCACAAAGTACTTCAGCTCATCGATTCAGGCGAACCATTCGACCTGGATTTCGTCACTGCCGATCGCGCCCGCGGAACTGGTGGTAAAATCAAGCGTGTAAAAGGGTGGCAGAAATATTCAGAAGCCGGTCCCGTTGGTGGCCGGCCGTCTGATTTTAAGGCCACGGGCCGCAAGAAAACCACCACTGGTTCCGATCACCGGACATTCAATATCTACAATCCCAATGACCGCAAGCAGCATCCTGTAAAGGTTCACTACCTGCTGATGGCCTATTTCAACAATATAAAAATCGTGTAATGAAAAAGTTTGTTAGAGGCATCGGGTATTCAGAAGGAGCTCAGGCCGTCTTCGTCGATATGAAGGCAGCAAAAGAGAACCAACGCGCTGGCAAGACATTTACAGAGGTGCCGCAACCTGATTGCAATGAAAAACATATCCCGTGGGCAAGATGGGGAACTAACAACCTGCTGCCAATGGAGATGGCGCATGACATTGAGACAACCGGAATATTGTCCGGCATCTTAGAAGGTAAAGCGCGATTTGCCGCCTGCAATGGTGTATTACCTGCCCTGGTGCATTATGAAAAAAACGGGCAGATGGTGATTGATAAGATTGTAATGGACCCGGAGATACAAGATTTTTTGGAGGACAATAATCACTTTTTTCATACGCATGCATGGATGAAAGATCAGTGCGCTTTTGGGCAGACCGCCGTTCGTTTCATGCTCAACGGAAAACGGGATAAAATTGTTGCATTCCAGCGCGATGATGTTACTGAAATGCGGTATGCAAAGATGGATGGAAACGGACGCATCCCGCATGTATACTATTCTGCCTGCTGGGATAAGGTGGGCAATAATGTGAATGATGAGCGGATTATTAAAGTGCCGCTGTTGAACTGGAATAACCCATTAGCTGACCTAAAGAAGCGGGTGGAAAAATCCAAAGATGTCGAATTTGTGATGACCTCCCGGCAGTCCGGTTGGGGCAGAAAATACTATCCACCAGCATTGTGGTATGCTGCATACTTATGGGTAAAAATCGCCCAGGGTGTCCCTGAGATGAAAGCAGCCATGTTTGAAAACAATTTCCGCCCTAAGTATGTGGTGGTGATCAATGAAAAGTACTGGGATGGTGTTTTCTCGGGGGAAAAAGATGAGAATGGAAAGCTATGGGATGATTACACGGCCGCTGAGATAGAGCAAAAGAAGAACAAGGAATACGATAATATCGAGAAATTCTTAATCGGCAATAAGAATGCCTACAAGTCAATTTTTTGTAGCGGTTACTACGATGGCAATGGCAAGCTGATCGCTGATATCGAAATCAAAGCAATTGAAGACACTACAAAAAACGGGGAGTTCCTGCCGGATAGTGCTGCTGCCAACAGTGAAATCGCTTTTGCCATGCTCTTTAATCCCGGCATTATTGGCGCCAACATGCCGAGCGGCCCTTACACCAACAGTCAGGGAGGCAGCAATGTGCGTGAGAGCACATTAATACAGGTGATCATACATGAACTGGAACGCCAAAACGTTCGCCGGAAATTCAATCTGATTTCCCGGTTTAACGGATGGTCTGATAAATACAATTCAGGAGATCAACGGCTGGAATGGTTCATTCCTGCCACTATCCCTACAACTCTTGATACCGGCTCTAACACCAAACCAATGGTTACCGGTGTTTCACCACAAAACGATCCCTCCAATGCTAATTAAAACTATTGCGGAACTCAAAGCAATGATTCCGCGCCTTTCCCAACTCAGCAATACATCCAACCTTCCCAACTTCAGCAAGGCAGGCAGGAAGTACATAAAGCCCGTATTGGGTGCAGCCTTATACAAAAGCCTTGATGATAAATATAACAGCAGCGATGCCCTAACGGAAAAAGAAACAGACCTGTTGAAAGCAGTACAGCTCCCACTGGCTGCATTGACACTGTTGGATGATCTTCCTTTCATTCATACCATCATTACGGATAACGGTATCCGTACGGCTACATCACAGTCAATGGAGACGGCACATAAATGGGAAGTCGCCATGCTCAAAGATGGCCTGATGGAATACGCCGCGGATGGTATGGAGCAGTTGCTGAATTATCTTTTTGACAATAAGGAAGAGTGGACGGAATGGACCGATTCCAATGAGTATAAAGAACTCAATGATTTCCTGATCAAATCCGGATCAGAGTTTCAGAAGTATTACCCATTGAAGCATCCCCTGCGCACGTATTGGGCGCTCAGGCCCATCATGTCCAACGTGGATGACAATTACCTGCTGCCCACTTTTGGCGGTGATTTGCTTGCCTGGTTGAAATCTGAAGGCAGCGTAATGGTAAGAACTAAGGACGGTCTCCAGGATGTAGTCCTGCTGCTTAAAAAAGCAGTGGCTTATTTCACTATCAAGCATGCAGGGGAACACATGGCCGTGCAATTTGATAGAACCGGCTTCACAGTACCTGTGCAAACACCTGAAGACCCTGAACAGGAGGGATCAACGTCCGCAACCCGAAGTGAACTAAAATTCAAAGTAGATGCCGCCGACCGGGAAGGACAGA
>NZ_JBQCGW010000053.1:0-8993 GCF_051955275.1 Pseudobacter sp.
TGATCAATCTGGTTATACCTTGCTTTTCCACCCGGATTTCTTACTGGGTTATGAACTCACTAAGAAAATTAAAACGTACGGCTTCTTTTCCTATTCCAGCAATGAAGCATTGCATCTGTCCGAGAAAGAAAAAACCACAATTATTACTGTTTTCGAGAGTATCGAAGAAGAACTAAAAGGCAGAATCGATAATTTCAGTCAGGACGTTGTGATTTCCCAGATTGAATTGCTGCTCAATTATGCCAACCGGTTCTACAGCCGGCAATTCATTACCCGGAAAGCCGTAAGCAGCGATTTGCTTCAAAAAGTAGAAGATACTTTACGCGTATATTTCCAGTCACCACACAAACAAACTCACGGGCTTCCAACTGTACAATACCTCGCCACACAACTAAACGTCAGCGCCAGTTATTTAAGTGATATGCTACGATCACTTACCGGGCAAAACGCACAACAGCACATACATAACCACCTGATCGAAAAAGCAAAAGAACAATTATCGACAACACAGGCCACGATAAGCGAGATCGCATATGAACTAGGATTTGAACATCCCCCTTCCTTTAGTAAACTATTTAAGCTGAAGACCAATATGTCGCCTTTGGATTTCAGGCGGTCTTTTAATTAGAACGTATCCGCGCACAAACTAGTCGAGCTCCTGTTATAAAGCGCCATTTTTCTTTCCCCAACTTTTATAATACATTGTATATTTATGTTCACCATTAAATCGATCCATGGAGTCCGTTACCCTGGAAAAAATAAAAGCCAGTAAACAGCAGATCATAGACCAGATGTATGCAGAGCTTGAGAATACTCCCCTGGAAGACAGGTTTTATTCAAGCAGCAATATCGAATCCGCCTCTGCTGATCTTGATACATACATTAAAAGGCTTTCGCAAAAAAGCGACAGTGAAAGCATTGCAAAGTCCATCAAATGGATATTTCAGGCGCTTTCCACTTTCGGGCAGGAAGACGAGAGCCCCGAGTACCTTTGGGGGTTTATCTACAATGGATACACGAAGGAGCTCACTGAATTCATCCTGAACACGGCCTTTGCATTCGGCCTGGAAAAAGGAAATCCGAAAACGATCAAGCCAACTATTATCCACCTCAAACATAATCCGCATTCGACAGACAGGTTCAGGGTGTATATCGGCACCACATCCAATAACGGCGTCTTGCTGAATTACAATCTGAGAAGCTCCCAATTTGAATATCTCGAGAATATTTACGGAGAAAGATATGGGCTGCCGGTTTTCGATCTTACAATCAATAAAGATAGTTCTGAACTTTCATTCGATGTACTGGCATCCGGTGTTTACAAGACCATTATATTAAAGGCAGTACAGCCAACTGATAATATCCTGTTCACTGCCATTCACGTGCTACACACAAGTGAACAATTGGAGAAAGATGCGCCGCCGGATCATTGCAGTCTGGAACTGGAGCTCACCGAAGGGGTGTTAACGAGACTCACCACCATGAACTATGATGCCAATAACCGTATCATCAATATGTTCACGAAAGGTACCGGCATAAAGGTATTTGTACAGAAAATCGATGCGAACGGCTGCTTCCAGAGCAGTGATAATATGGCTGATCATCCGGAGATCGTGGCTGAGAAGTTCGTGATCGTGGACGCAGTGCCGGATTGGAAATACTATGAGATAGAAGACCTGGCGATGCAAAACGATATCATTACTGTTAGAACAGGATCACAGCGCTTCGAATACGAGAATGATGAACGGAATAAAGTGATTGCCCATGAAACGGAAGCCAGGACCATCAGTTATCCCATCAGATCCTATGACTTCATGACAGCGCTGCTCCATGGGCTGTTGGCTTCAAGAAAATAACCCCGGCGCAGGACGTTGGCAACCATATTATCATATGAGACCTTCCTAAAATGTTCGACAATGGCCTAATCGGGGGCACGACAAATACAGATCCGCACAAAGGCGATCCTGGTTATTTTTGCCAGCTTCCATAAACGAACTGACGTATGAAGATTACGATAATGGATCTTATCGTTTTTGTACCTGTGGAAGTGCCGGACCTGATAACCGGATCGCAGAATGAGCATCCGGAGCTCAGAAGCGAAGTCAACGAGTTGCTGTACGAATGGATCAGCGATCTGGGTTTAGAAGCAGTTGAAGTCAGGGGAGCATTACGGGACCGCAGCAAGCAGGTGCTCGCTAAAATTTCACGCTGATCATTCTTCTCCGTTTTTCAGAATCAGTTTTTTCAAGATAAAAAGAACCTGCACGATGGTACAGGTCCTTTTATGCAGGGCGGTACGTATTCAATACTTTGCCTGTCTTAAAAGTGATGGAGTTTTCCAGGTCCAGAATTATCTTATCATTGAAGATCGGCATGCCTTTTCCAATAGCTACCGGATTGACGATCAGATTATATTCATCGATCAGGTTCAGACTGATCAGTGAGCTCACAAACTCCGCGCCGCCATAAACAATAATATCCTTTCCTGGTTGTTCTTTCAAATGCTGTACAACCGTTGCCAGATCCCCATTTTCGACTTCCAGGTTCCTGCCTTTGATCTCTTTTTGTGTTCTACTGAATACGATCTTGCGCATATTCACCAAATGTTGGCCCAGTGGATATTCCGGGCTGTCAGGTTGATTGTCCGCTACATTCTCCCAGTGATTGATGAACCCGCTGGTCATTTTGCGGCCCAACAGGAGCGTATCACTGCTGGTTGCCAGTTCAATTACTTTCTGAAGTCCGGCAGGATCTTTTTTACCGGGTATCCACATCCAGTCTGTCTTTCCATCCGGACTGGCTATAAAGCCGTCGAGCGTAATATTAACCTGGAGCTTTAACTTTCGCATAATGATCGTTTTTTTAATGGCTAAAGCATAAAGTTAGAACGGATACCTGTTTTTAAAAGGGTATGAATGCGCCAAATTGAAGGCGGATTGCGGCCTACAAGGTCAAACCTCCATCCAGTACAAACTCTGACCCGGTAATAAAACTTGCCGCCTCACTGCTCAGGTAAACCACCATCTTCGCTACATTTTCCGCGGAGCCCATCTTCTTCAACGGAATCTTATTAGTGAGATCGGCCCGGATCTGCGTCAGGGTTTCTTTATTCAGTCCCATCTTGTTCATCACTTCAGTTTCAGTAGGGCCGGGGCTCACCATGTTCACCCTGATCTTCCTGGCCGCCAGTTCATTCGCGGCTGTCTTTGAAATGGAATTCAAGGCAGCCTTGCTGGCCTGGTATACGGAACTGTTACTGTTATGCATGCTGGCCACAATAGAAGAAAGCATTACCACAGAAGCCCCATCGTTCAGCACCGGAATGAATTTCTGCAGGGTAAAATAAGCGCCCCTGAAATTGATGTTCATCACATTATCGAAATTCTCCACTTTAGTGAATTCAATAGGTCCCATATCTCCCACAATGCCTGCATTGATAAACAGGATATCCACTGTTCCATATTGATTGCGCACATACTCAGCCAGATTCTCAATGTCTTCCAGGATCGACTGATCCGCTACAAATGCAATAGCGCCCAGTTCCGTTGCGGCGGCTTCAATGGCATCTTTCCTTCTTCCAGTGATCAACACTGTTGCTCCTTCCCGGATCAGCTCCTTTGCAGTGGCATAACCGATCCCGCTATTCCCGCCGGTCACAACCGCCAGCTTATTCTCAAATCTTTTCATGGTGTAATTATTTACAGCAAAGTTAGCGGCATATGGTATACATTTGTAACCAGTATAATAAAGTATACCACTATGGCAGCTACCAGGAATCATTCGGAAGAATATCAGGCCCTGCAGGACACGCTTTATGTGATCGGAGGAAAATGGAGAATTCCCATCATCAATTCCATCTGCAACGGGAACAAAAAATTTCGCGAAATCG
Organism: Pseudobacter sp.; assembly: GCF_051955275.1. Taxonomy (NCBI): domain Bacteria; kingdom Pseudomonadati; phylum Bacteroidota; class Chitinophagia; order Chitinophagales; family Chitinophagaceae; genus Pseudobacter; species Pseudobacter sp. The sequence continues at coordinate 3,890 of NZ_JBQCGW010000053.1, forward strand.
AGCGAAGTATACCCGGCATCACCCGGAGGATGTTATCCCTGGAGCTGAAGGACATGGAGCTCAATAAGCTGGTGAAACGAACTGTGTATGCGGGTCCTCCCGTACAGATAGAATACGAAAGCACAGAGTATTGCAAATCCTTCGGAGGCATCATCATGGAAATGATAAAGTGGGGAAGGGAACATAAAAAACTGATCACCAAAAAGAAAAACAAATAAATATGAAGCAGTCTGATCCCATCAGAGCATCCTGGGAAGCCAATGCTGCCAATTGGATAGAAACCATCGCCAACAACGAAATCGAATCCAGGGTGCTGGTCACCAATGAAGCCATCGTGCAGGCTGTGCTTGCTGTTGCACCTGCTTCTGTACTCGATATCGGATGTGGCGAAAGTTGGCTGACCCACCTCTTGCGCAGCAAAGGCATTGAAGCATATGGTGTGGATGCGGTGGCGTCGCTGTGAAATTATTTATGGAAGCGGGACTGACCATCCGGGCCATCCGCGAGCCGTTGCATCCTTCCACTCAAAAACCAGCCTCACTGATATTCACACTGCAGTTGAAATAATTCAGGAAGCCGCAGGTATGATACAGTCCTGGTACGCTTTGGGCGTAATGCCTTCCGTTTTCCTGAACAACCGGATAAAATAATTCACGTCGCTGAACCCGCATTGCGAGCCTACAGAGCGGATACTGTTTCCGGGTTGGGCCAGCAACTGCTTCGCCAGTTTGATCCGCTCATTATTGATGTAATCAAGCGGAGTGATGCCAAACTGCTCCTTGAACCATTTGAAGAAAACATTCCTGCTCAGGTACACCTGGCGGCTCAGCGCATCCACCGCAATCTTTTCAGTGAGGTGCTCATTGATATAGTTCAGCACGAAATGAGTTCTGCCCTGGTTGGGGCGCGTGCTGCTCTCAATGGAAACCTGCTTCATATGCTGACTCTGCATGAGACGGATCAGCAATTCTTTCAGCGTAAGATCGGCAAAGATGTCTTTTGCCTTATCGCCTCCGCTGCATACGCGGATCAGCTTATTGATGAGCTCGGATATTTCTGTGTCGTTGGCAAAATGGTACTGGTTGAATTGCAATTTCCAGTGGTGGTTCTCTTCCCCGCTATTGTAATAATGATTCATGAAATTGACAGTGTCTTTCACATAACCCGCATCCAGGGCCAGGGCCACACATTGGGTGGGAGCTTCTGCAGACGCGTCCGGAAAATCTATCACCATGGCTTCATTGGCAGGAACGATCAGTGTTTCCCCGGGAAGGTAATCAAAAGCGGGTTCATCAAAAAGATGCATGATCTTCTTTCCCCGCACCATGCTGGTGATCACAAAATCTGAGAACGTAAGGGGGATATGATAAGCTGACTGATGCGTTTCAAAAACATTGAACTCACAACGGTTCAGGTTGAAGATCCGGCGGCTTTCCACAAGCGTCTGCAACTGGCCCGGGCTGGTGAGATCGATCTTGTTGAGGAAGTGTTTTGCAGGCATCGGTAGCTATTATACTAACAATTTACACAAAAATGAAATATATGCCTTCATAAAAAGTACGATCGTGCTATTAAAAAAGACAAAAGTGAGTGCATTTCCATTTTTAAAAGTTGAAATTCAAACCTAATATCTAACGATTCAAACTTTCATTATGAGTGCCTCAACAACAACAGCCCCCAAGGCTGACGTGGCCGCCAGGCCATCATTCAAAGAAAAATATGATCATTATATCGGTGGGGAATGGATTGCGCCTTCAGGCGGGGAGTATTTCGACAATATCTCTCCTCTTGATGGAAAAGTGTTCACCCGGGCTGCCCGGGGCAATGCAAGGGATATCGACAAAGCGATCGATGCCGCTACCGAAGCATTCAAATCATGGAGCAAAACGGCGGCAGGTTACCGCAGTAACCTGTTATTGCAAATCGCCCAGGTGATTGAGCAGAACCTGGAGTACCTGGCTATAGTAGAGACCATCGACAATGGAAAAGCGATCCGTGAGACCAGGGCAGCCGATCTTCCCCTGGTGATCGACCATTTCCGGTATTATGCCGGCGTGATCAGGAGCGAAGAAGGGACGGTTAGCGAGTTGGATGACACTACTGTGAGCATCAACCTGCATGAACCGATCGGTGTGGTTGGACAGATCATACCCTGGAATTTTCCATTGTTGATGGCAGCCTGGAAAATTGCACCGGCCCTCGCTGCCGGATGCACCGTAGTGGTGAAGCCTGCCGAGCAAACGCCCACCAGCATTATGGTGCTGATGGAGTTGATCGGACATATCCTGCCCAAAGGTGTCCTCAACATCGTTACCGGTTTTGGTATCGAAGCGGGCAAACCACTGGCATCTTCACCACGTGTGAACAAAGTAGCGTTCACGGGAGAGACCACCACAGGAAGACTGATCATGCAGTACGCTTCTGAAAACCTTATTCCTGTTACCATGGAACTGGGGGGCAAGAGCCCTAATATCTTCTTTGAATCGGTAGCCAGTGCAGATGATGAGTTCTTTGATAAAGCAGTGGAAGGTGCCGTGATGTTTGCGCTCAACCAGGGAGAGGTCTGCACCTGTCCGTCCCGGATACTGGTGCACGAGAATATCTTTGATAAATTCATGAACAGGGTAGTGCAGCGTACCAACGCCATCAAACTGGGTAATCCGCTGGATGGCTCGGTAATGATGGGCGCGCAGGCCAGCGAAGACCAGTACAACAAGATCCTGAGCTATTTCGATATCGGCAGACAGGAAGGTGCTGAAGTATTATGCGGGGGGGAAGCATATCACCAGAACAGCGGCCTCGAACATGGATATTATATCAAGCCCACCATCTTCAAAGGACATAATAAAATGCGCATTTTCCAGGAAGAGATTTTCGGTCCGGTTACATCCGTTACCACTTTCAAATCCACGGAAGAAGCCATTTCCATCGCCAATGATACTTTGTATGGATTGGGTGCAGGCGTATGGACGCGCGACGCCCATGAGCTTTACCAGGTGCCAAGGGCCATCCAGGCCGGCAGGGTGTGGGTGAACTGTTATCATGCCTATCCTGCGCATGCCCCTTTCGGCGGATACAAGAAATCCGGATTCGGAAGGGAAACACATAAGATGATGCTGAACCATTACCGGCAGACCAAGAATATGCTGGTGAGTTACAGCAAACAGAAACTCGGATTCTTCTAATGAAAAACCATCTATATGCCTGTTCCAAGAATTGTAGCAACAGACAGGGCCATGGAACTTATAGACAATCTAAGGGAACAGCACGGACCACTGATGTTCCACCAGAGCGGCGGTTGCTGTGATGGCAGCCAGCCTATGTGCTTTCAGGTGGGCGAGTTCAAAACAGGCGGAAGTGATATCTGCCTCGGCACAGTGCACGGATGTGAATTTTATATGAGCGCGGATCAGTACGAATACTGGAAACATACTCAATTGATGTTGGACGTTACTCCGGGAAGAGGGAGCAGTTTTTCACTGGAAATCCCGCTGGGTGTAAGGTTTTACATCCTGAGCAGGATCTTTACGGCAGAAGAGCAGGAAAACCTGACGCCTGTGCCGGCCTCGGTTGTGTAAAGGATCTTTCCGTTGATTCAGAATCGTTGCATTGTGGTGCATGTACAGCATGCTGAAAAGGTGATCCGGAATTCCGGACGCCCTTTTACTTTTAAGCAATACAATTCCTTCCCTCATTGCGGGCAATGAAAGTGATTATCGGACAAAACAGATCCGCTCCGGCTAAACCAGAGAATAATCAGGCCTTATGGTAGTGTAAATTTTTATTTCATATTGAATACTGCTTACATTCTGATAAGTGAAATGGTTTTTGATCTTTCCGTGCTTCCCTGGAAATTCAGCAGGTACTGACCACTGGCCAGTCCATCGAGTTCCAGCTCCATTTTGTTGTCGCCTTTCTGTACAAACAGGTTCTTTTTCCGTAGCACGCGTCCGCTGTTATCCATCATGATCAGCGTTCCCTGTTGCTGTCGGTCCGCACCTACTACTATAACGGCCGTGGACAAGCGAACAGGATTACTCTGCAGCGAAAGTTCAAGTCCTCCGTGCAACGCCTGCACTCTCACAATGGAAGAATAGCCGGTACTTCCATCATTGTCGAGGATCTTCAACCTGAAAAAAGTTTCCCCCTGCAATGGTATACTGCTTATATAAGCAGCAGCACGCCCTGTTGCACGGATCTCTTTTACCGCTACAAAATTCCTGGTGTCGGTACTTTGTTCGATGATGAAACTCTTTACATTTTCTTCGGAACTGGTTTTCCAGTTCAGCTCAGCCTGATCGTTTTTGCGGGTTACTGTAAAACCGCTGAGCGTTACAGGCAATACCACGAGGCAACTGGTACAGGGGTACTGTACTGTGGTGGAGCCCGCTACATTGGAAGCCGGACTGGAAGCCCCGTTCTGCCTGCAGAGGGTCATACCGGCACTGTTGGAAAGCCTGGCATTGCCGGTAAGGCTGCCACTGAATCTGACACAGGCATTGCCGGAAGGAACTGAAATGAAATTGGCGGGGTTGTTCCTGAAGTTAGCGGCATTCAATTGCGCGCCCGGACCCATACACATGGAACCGCCAGAGTTGACAGTTACATCGCGGAAATTCATCGTTCCGTTATTCACGTAAGTTCCGCTGTTGATGGTGAAACTGCTGGCATCCACATTGAAAATGGCTCCTGGTGCATTGTACACCGTACCACCCATTGTGAAATTGCCGGTAAATGTGATGGTTCCGTAGTTGTAGATCTGGTGGTTGTTACCCATGTTGGCATTGCCAATGATGGTTAACGAGGCGCCAGCGTTGATGATGATCGTGCCGCCATTCCAGTTCATACTTGCGATGGTTGCATTTCCGCAAATGATCAACCGTCCGCCATTGTTGAAGTTGATGCTGCCGTAAGTGCCTCCGGCCGGGCCCACATAGCGGGTTTGACCATTGGTAATATTAGCACTGCTGCTCAGGGGTGTACCTGTGCATGGGGTTGCCGGTACCGCAGGGGCGGCACATTGGGGCAGGGCCTTATATCCCGTGCAGACGCACAGGAGCAAGACCCATAGTTTTCTACTCATTGTTTAAAGGGTTTAGGAAAA
>NZ_JBQCGW010000054.1:0-26784 GCF_051955275.1 Pseudobacter sp.
ATGTACTGATCGAAGGTAATACGGATAACGTGCCCATCAGCCAGCCGAATATCCGCAACAACTGGGACCTCAGTGCCCTCCGTGCCTCTTCAGTGGTGCAAGCCCTCCAGAATAATTATGCTGTAGATCCCAAGCGGCTTACAGCCGGCGGACGCGGTGAGTACAATCCTATCGCCTCCAATGCTACCGATGCGGGCAAGAACCAGAACAGGAGAACACAGATCATTATCACTCCTAAACTGGACCAGTTCATGGAACTGATCAACAAAGCCCCTAATTCAGATAGCACGTCAACAAAATAGTTTCACCAACCCCCACCCTAAACCATTTTTTAATACAAATTTCCGTTTGACGGAAAAGGATTTCCATATGTCGTAAGCCCAACTTTGTTTTCTCTCTATTTTTGCGGGACAAACGACACGTATTTATGAATGGCAAGCAGACCCTCTTCGCTCTTTTTCTACTATTATCAATCCCATCACTCGCACAGAACGCATCAGTACATGGAAAAGTTACGGCGGCCAATGGCCAGCCAGTCAGCTCCATCAGTGTAACCCTGCTGAACACACGCTGGGGTACCACTACCAATGACAATGGTGAATACAATCTCCGGAACATCAAACCCGGCACTTACACCATCCAGTTATCCTATACCGGCGATATCCGCAAAACACAATCCATCACCCTGGCAGCAGACAGCAAAACGGAGCTCGACTTCACCATCGAGCATGCTCCGCGCCAGCTGGAGGAAGTGATCGTGGAAACCAATAAGATCATGAACCGCGCAGGAGCTACCGCCAATAAGCTCAACCTCTCTGCCATGGAAACGCCGCAGATCGTGAACACCATCTCCAATGTTACCCTGCGCAAGCAGAACGCCATGACACTGGAAGATGCCATGAAGAACGCTGTGGGCATGACCAAGCTCTGGGATGCAACCAGTCGCCCTGACGGTGGTTCCTTCTTCGTGAGCAGGGGATTTCAGACTGTAACCAAGGCCAGGAACGGCCTTCCCAATATAGTTAATACCAATGTGGATCTCGCCAACCTGGAAGCCATCGAAGTGATCAAAGGACCTTCAGCCACCATGTTCGGCAGCATCATCACTTCCTACGGAGGCCTGGTGAACCGCGTAACCAAGAAGCCCGGTTTCCAGAACCAGGGTTATGCAGATGTTTCATATGGCAGTTACAATATGTACCGCGCATCCGTTGATTACAATTATGTGATCAAGCCCGGCAAGATGGCCGCCAGATTGAATGCAGCCGGGCAGAACCAGGACAGCTGGCAGGATGCAGGCTTCCAGAGAAGTTATATCATTGCGCCTTCCTTCCTCTACAAACCAAATGACCGCTTCAACCTCAACTTCGATGCGGAGTTCGTAGGTTCAAAAGGCAACGGCAATGGCGGGAACTTCATGTTCGTGCTCACGCCAACATTGATCAATAATGCTATTTCAGGCCTGCTGGCACAACAGGGTTATAACCCGCAACAGATCGCCGGAGTGATGAGCCAGGCGCCTAAAACATTCAAACAGGCATTCGGCACAGACAGGGTGGATGAACTGAAAACAGATTACAACCGCTCCTTCCTCAACAACGATCTCTACGCCACCACCAACTCAAATGCATTCTTTGCTGACGCCAGCTATAAGATCTCAAAACACTGGACATCACAGACAGCCATCACTTACAGCAGCAGCAATAACAACGGCTACACTTCTTATCAATACCTGCTGCCTAACTACGCCAGCAGTTTCATACGCACAGGAACATTCGGTACAGCGGGCCACGACAGCCTCGGCCGCATGGTATGGAATCCGGTTGGACAGACAAATACTTTCAACGTTCAACAGAACTTCGTAAGCGATTATACATTCGGTAAGATCAGGAACCGCGCTGTGATCGGCCTGGATTATGCGCACTATAAAACCGATGTGATGTACAACAGGTATACCGGTTACCTTTTCGGCATAGCACCTTACCCCGATCTCTTCGATGTGGTTTCCGTTGACGGACAATCCCCCAAAATGGGCGACTTCAACAAAGCCAATGTGCTGAATGCCTTTGCCACAAGGCCTCCCGAGAAATTCATCAACTACCAGAAATTCGGTGTAATGAGCGCTTATATCAACAACGTTACCAATATCACCGACTATATCCTGGTATCTGCCGGTCTGCGGATAGATAATTACAGGAACGAAGAACTGGATGAAGACCAGACCAAACTCTCTCCGAAATTCGGTCTGGTGGTAATGCCAATCAAAGACAAGCTCACCTTCTTTGCCAACTACCAGAACGGGTTCACCAACAAGTTCGGAGCCGATCAGTACAATAATGCCTTCAAGCCTGAACAGGCCAACCAGACTGAATTTGGTGTGAAGTACAGTCTCTTCAAAAACAAACTCAGCGGCAGTGTTTCCTATTACAATATCCGCGTGAACGATATCATCCGCGCCAATCCCAATGATCCCATCTTCGATATCCAGGACGGAGATCAGAGAAGCAAGGGCGTAGAGGCGGAGATCGCCGCCAACCCTGTGATCGGCTGGACCGTTCTGCTTGGTTACGGATACAATGATGTACGATTCATCAAAGGTGAAACGGATGTAATGGGCCGCAGGCCCGTTGGTTCCGGTCCTTACAGCACCGCCAACTTCTTCACCAACTACACTTTCACTAAAACAGCGCTGAAAGGCTTCGGCATCGGTCTCAGCATCAACTATGCCGGTGAATCCTATGCCTTCAACAGCAATAACGACGGCAGCCTCATCCTTCCCGACTATACCATCATCGGCACGCACCTTACCTACGATGCCAACAGGTTCCGTTTGGGGATCAAGGTGAACAATATCGCCGACGAGCGATACTGGATGGGATGGAACAGCTATATCCCGCAGATGAGAAGGCAACTGATAGGAACCGTGACTGTAAAATTCTAAGCCCCCGTCAATGTCCAATTCAGCAAACAAAAAAGGATTACAATGGGCGCGTCACCAGAAACGCTGGTTCGGCAAATGGCATCTCTATCTGGGGATCATTGCCGGCGCTATCCTTTGCGTGGTGGGCCTTACAGGCAGCATCCTCGTTTTCCAGGATGAGATAGATATCGCACTCAACAAAGAACTGTTTGAGTCGATGAAAGGACAAAAGCGCTTCAGCATCCAGGAGATCGTTCCGCTGGTGCAGCAGAAATATCCTGAGATGCATTTTGATTATGCGATGGTGGCCGACGAGAACAACCCCAATGCCACATACCGCTTCTTCAATTTTGCGAAAGAGGAAGAATTCTTCATCAATCCATACAATGGTGAACTGGCCGGCAAGCGGCTTGAGCACAGCGCCTTCATCCATATGACCATGGAGATCCACCGCACCCTGCTGGTACCGGTGGTGGGCAGGTATATTGTTGGCTTCGCCACTTTGTGCATGCTGATCCTCACCATCAGCGGCCTGCGCCTATGGGTGCCGGCTCAGTATAAAAAATGGAAACAGTGGAAGGCCGTGATGACCGTGAATTTCAAAGCAAGTTTCAAACGGCAGAACTACGACTGGCACAATGTGCTGGGGTTGTATTCCGCTCCTGTTGTGATCCTGCTCTGCATCTCAGGTTTTGCCATCACCTTCAGCACGGTGTTCATCGGGTCCTTGTTTGTACTGAATGGCCAATCGCCCCAATCGGTGGCCACCATCTTCGGACAGCAATCCAAATATGTGGAAGGAGCCAAACCCATCACACTGGCTGAAGCCTCCGCCATTGCTTACAAAACAATGCCCGAGGCGGAAGTGCTGGGTGTTGCCATCCCCACCACAAAAGAAATGGTGTACCGCCTTGATATGAAATCACCCGGCCCGAGTAAGGAAGGCAACAGGGTAATGATGATGATTGACCAGTACTCCGGTAATATCAACCTCTTCAGTGAAAAGGACTTCCCGAATATCGGCAACTCCTATCTCACCTGGCTCACGCCGATCCACTATGGCACCTTCGGCGGCATGCCTACGCGGATACTGGCGCTGATCGGCGGATTGATCCCCCTCCTGCTCTTCATCACCGGTTTCATAATATGGTGGCCCCGGTACAAAAAGCAGGCAGGAAAGGCCACCTACGTGGAACCCAGGCCCACCCTGAAAGAGAAGGAACTGGAGGCAATCAGGGAACTTCCTTTCGGAAAATATTTTACGTATCATTTTAAAAAGGGATTGAAATATGCCCTGCTGATGCTGGTCTGCACTTTCATTTCCGGCGCACTCTATGGACTGTTCTCCGGCGTGATCATTCAGCCTGCCTTGTTCGGTGTATTGTACACGGGTATTACCATTGGCGTTAACCTGGTGATTGCCTTGCTGGTTTTTATTGTTGTGCTGATCTTCCTGGCGCCTTTCAAAAAAGCAGGCAAGGGCCCTTACAAGTACTTTGCATTATCATTAGCATTCGCACTGGTTTTTGTACCGGTTTGTATTGCCATGGCAAAGCTCTGCAAAGACGTGTTTTAAGTAATAAACATACATAGCGGGATAAAAAAGGGCAGGCCATATCCATGGTTTGCCCTTTCTCATTTACCTTTGATACATACCAACCGGTATCTTATAAATGAAAAAAGCGGAAGCCACCAGATTGACCATCCTGCAAAAGGCATTTGAACTGATCTACGGGAAAGGTTACCAGGTGACCAGTGTGGATGAGATCATCGCCACTACAAAGGTTACCAAGGGTGCTTTCTATTATCATTTCAAAAGCAAGGATGAGATGGGCCTCGCCATCATCAATGAGATCCTGAAGCCCAGTCTGACCAGGAGCTTCATCGAGCCACTGGAAAAAGAAGCAGATCCTTTGCACGCCATTTACAATCTTCTTTATCATTTATTGATGAAGGATAAATTCCTCAAAGTGGAATATGGCTGTCCGGCCTCCAATTTCACGCAGGAGATGGCGCCCTGGAATAAACTGTTCAGCGAAGCACTGGAAGACCTGACCAGCCGCTGGGAGAAACTAATGATCACCACGCTGGAGAACGGAAAAAAACGGGGCGAAGTCCGTCAGGATGTGAATTCAAAACAGGTCATCCGCTTCATCATGAGCGGTTACTGGGGCATCCGCAACTTCGGTAAGCTCAGCAACAGCAAAGAAGCCTATAAACCCTGGCTGAAAGAATTGAAATCCTACCTCGAAGGGCTGCGATAATTTTTTTACCTAAAAACATACCAGTTAGTATGTTTTTGAATTAGCTTTGTGCCGGTCTGTAAATCTGTTCTCATGTACATTACCCTGCTCATCCTGCATTCGATAGTGCGATGGATTGTATTGGTGTTGCTATTGTATGCTGTTTACCTGGCTGCTACCGGCTATTTTAAAAACCGGTCATTCAGCAAAAAGGATAATGCGGTCCGTCACTGGACGGCCACTGCCGCCCATATACAGTTAGTGATCGGGATGATCCTTTATTTCAGGAGCCCGGTGGTGAAGGCCTTCTGGAAAAACAAGAGCAGCCTGCTGGCCTTCGATTACCTGTTCTTTTCACTGCTTCACCTGGTACTTATGTTATCAGCTGTTGTAATACTGACGATCGGTTCAGCCAAAGCAAAGCGGGAAATGACAGACCGGAAAAAGTTCAGCACGATGCTGATCTGGTTTGCAGTAGCTTTGCTCCTCATTTTAATTGCAATACCCTGGCCCTTCTCACCCCTGGTGAATAGGCCGTACATCCGAATGTTTTAGCGTATGAAAAAGTATTTCTCCAGTTCCATCGGCCGTTTGCGCCTCTATGCCTTCCTCGAAGGTGTTTCCCTGCTGGTGCTTGTATTTATTGCCATGCCGGTAAAATACCTGCTGAAAGACCCAACCTGGGTGCAGGTGATCGGCCCCATCCACGGCGCCCTATTTGTGCTCTTTGTCTTCGGCGCCATCTCAGTGGGCGTTGAGCAGAAATGGAAATTCATGAAGACCACCTGGATCGTGCTGCTGTCTAGTTTCATTCCTTTCGGTACTTTTTATATCGACTGGAAGGTTTTCCGTCCACTTCACCAGGCTGAGCAGAAGGCGTAATACACGCCAGCGGATACCCTTTGATATTTTATCATATTGGGATATCTTTATCCTACCCTAATATGTACCCATATGAAGAAACAACTGCTTTTCTGGATCGGATTGATCCTTTGCCAGTTTGCCATTGCACAAAACGGTTATGTGCAGGTTAAAGGAGAACCCGGGCTTTCCGTGTATCTTAACGGATCCTTCAAATGCAAAACCACCGCCGAGCTCAAAGGCTGCATCATTGAAGGCGTAACGCCCGGTAATAATACCATCAGGGTTGTTAAGGAGGGGTATACTCCCTACGAAGAGACCATCACGGTTGGTAAAGGTGAAGTGCTGGCCTATACAGTAAAACCCTTCAGCAAGCACACAGTGGAAATTTCAGAATCAGGCAATAGTGCAGAATCTGAAAAAAAAGCAGCCATACAGACCGGCAAGCTGATCATTCAGTCCCTTCCCATCGAGATCAATATAACCATTCCACAGATTGAAGGAGTGAAGGACCTGGCAAAGACCAGGGATCAATGGACAGCAGATAAGATCCCTGCAGGTAATTATGAAGTAAGCTTCAAGTTCAATGGCAAGGTGATCACTAAAAAAGTGACAGTATCCGAATCGAATACCACCAGTGTGTTCATCAATATGCTCAGTGGCGAATTCACCAGTAAGAATACGCTGGATGCAAAACAGGCTCTGGCATTAGAAAAGCAGGAGGTCCATGAATATATCGATTCCATCATGCAGAAATACAGGTTCAGGCCATATCTGAGCCTGGATGAATTTGTTGCCCATTGTCAGGGTGCCGCTAAATTACTTTCATCGCCCGACAGATATAGCAAGGGATATTATTCTCTTACTGATAAGAACCTGAGGGACCCGGCCAATGTTCCAGGTTATTCAGTTATCGGGATCAATAACAACATGAATGAATTGCCCTCACACGGAAAGGTGTGGACGTTGACCTATACATTGCTGTACACTAAAAACTATACTGCGTCAAAAACAGAATTTGAAAGAATAAGAAAACTATTCAAATCCAAAGTAAGTGTACCCTGGTTCGACGAGGCCTCCACTCGTTTTGGTATCGATGATCCGCTCAGCGGCGCCGAGATTAAAGTTGAATTACAGGAAAGGGACAAAGGATACTATGAGCTTATGTACCATTTCCAACAATTAGAATAAGCTTGGATTATTTCCTTGCTTTATAGGACCTGCTTACCTCGTACAGGAACATCGGCACAGCCCAGCCCAACCAGAAGAAAGATGGTCCGATCTCCGCAAAGGTCCCAAGTTGTTGCACTACCGGTAATTTCAACAACGTGGCGGATACTACAAATGCGAGCGTGGCGATATAACTTCGCCACATCCATTCCTTGTGCAACACAAACTTCTTCTTTATGGCGGCCATCAACGCAATATGCGAAGAGAGTATCCAGACCCCGATCCAGACATGCAGCGAGAAGGCATAGGCCCAGTTGACCTGAAAGGCAGTAGTGGCAGACAACCAGATAGCACAGCTGCTGCTGACGAAAACACCGGCACAATACGCCCATCCCAGCCTGCGATGAAGCTGTTTATTCCTTAACCTCAGCCTGTCCCAGAACTGAAACGGCCCGGTGATCAACGCTACCGCTCCACCTGCTATATGCAGGAGAATGATCCATTTTACATCCAGGTATTTGCCCAGATCTTCCGGGGTCATCCTGAAAAAATGGAGATTTATACCAAGAAAGTAAAAAGATAAAATGAGCACGGCGATGCCGGCAATAATGCCGGTTATTTCCTTCCTTCTTCTTTTCCCTTGCAGATTTTCCATTGTACAAATTTCCAGCAAGGGCTTCTTTCAGGCAATAACCGAATTCAGATTCGGTGTTACGGATACTTACCTGAACGGGGCAGTAGAGCATACCGAATAAATTTTCAGTATCCCTGCTCAGGTTAGAAGCAGTAACTTTAAAAGAAAAGCGATGAGAAAGATCCCTGAGAACCTGGAATGCGGTATTACTGTAGCGATGAAGATCTTCGGAGGCAAATGGAAACCCTGCATCATCGATGCTATTGCTCATGGATATTCACGTCCAAGTGAAATGGCCCGCTATATCAGCGAAGCGCCACAGCGTGTCATCGAAATGCAGTTAAAAGAACTGGAAATGCATGGTATTGTTGAGAAGATGATATTCGGCGGTTTTCCTCTCAGAACGGAATATACGCTCACGGAAGCAGGCAGATCCGTGGTGCCTATCATAGATCAGTTGAATAACTGGGGTATGAAAAATAAAGAGCTGGTAGCTTCCTCGCAGCAGGCAGGAACCAGCAATCCTGCATCAACGGCTTCCTACAATTGTTTCGTTAACCAGGCTTAATCATTCAATCCCTTCCCATCCATGATCATGGGTATGTATTTTTCTATGCGCTGCTCTCTGGTTTTTGATAGTTTTGCCTGCGCAAAATAGATCAGGTATCCACGCTGCCGTCCGGGTGTCAATGCCTCGAATGCTTTTTTCAAAGCAGGTTTCTTATCCAGTCGTGTCTGAAACTCTTCAGGGACCTCGTATTACGATGTCTCTTTCATTTTCACTTTCAGTCCGGCATTTTCCACTTCGAGCGCTTCGTAGATATATGCCTTGATGATATCCTTCTGTTGTGTGATCTCTTTCGCGCTGGTAAAACGGAGTTGCCTGGAGGCCTGTGCATTACCAATTTTATAAAGCAGGTTATTGGCATCGCTCAACAATGCCCCTTTGAGGAACATCAGTGCGCAGTATTCCTTGAATCCCTGTAAGATCAATACATTCGTGCCATTATGAGTATATGTAGGCTGGCCCCATTTGAGCTCTTCAGTAAGGCCGCAGTCGAGAATGATCTTTCTCATCTTCTCCGTTTCCTTTCCCCACTGCTCATCCCTGTCTATGTATGCATCTACTTTAGGGTTCATATTGTTGATTTAATGATGGAACGCTTTCTGCAAAATTAAATATACAAATTTGTATCTCGAAAATGAAAAGGCCCGCATCGCTGCGGGCCTTCACTGATTATGCAGATGTACTCATGCCTATTTCTTACTGGCCGCTGCCCCTGCATCCAGGATCATATTTCCCTGGATGCTCCACGCAAAATCAAGCAATACCTGGTTATTGAACATGGTTGTATCCATGCTGATATACTGGTTGGTGGTATATCCCGGTGCATTGGATTGCGTGGCCATGGCATGACAGCTCATGCAATTGGTTTGCATTCCATACTGCTTGATATTGGGCAGCAACACGCTCGGAAGCTGGAAGTCCGCTCCTCTCTCAGGAGCAGTGCCATGAAAACCTGCTTCCAAATAAGGGTTGTAAGCGAACATGGGCATCACACCGGTATTGGTGCCTCCCGTGACCGGCTGATTCGGCAACACCATCGCATAAGCAGTTGTCACTGCATAGTGCGAAGCAGCGCCCTGCAGCTGTGCTGGCCTCAGGCTGGCCGCCAGGTTGGAGCTGGGCAACTGGGGAACGGCCGGATCCGGCGCCCAGTAATAGCTCTGCCAGGTCCAGTTACTGATCTCTTTGGTTCCAACGTGCATGCAAATGAGAATAGCCACCTGTCCGGCTTTGGCTTTGTTATTTCCTGATACACCTTCCGTACTGTCGGACCTGTTCATATGCCAGGCCATGAGAGAATCCACTTTAAAATGGATAAAGTCATTCAGGTTCACAGTGGCAGCCGCAATTGAATCAGGGTTGCTGGATATCTTATCCACTGGTACTGCCACTTTATTGGGTTGTTGCTGATTGTTCACATCAACGTACACACATTTGGGCCATTTCCTGAACCCGTAACCCTGCAGGGTATCCTTCGGTTGTTTATCCCACACAGGGATCAGGATCTTCCCATCGCTCTCTTCCCCTACAAAATAAGTAGGCTTGATAGTAATGCTGGAATTGGGGAAGGCAGGGATATTACCGATGCCACCTGATTTTGCGTAACTGTTCAGCACTGATTGTTTCAGGATCTGATTTTTTGTGGCAAAGCAGGCTGCATTGGGATCATAGGAAACGGTCACCCAGAAATTGGGCAGCCTGTCTGTGGTACTGGCTTCCTCCATCAATGCACTGCGCCTGTCGGATAAGCTAAGGTGATGGCCAAACTGATGCGGCACCGTGAGCAGTGCGCGGCTTGCCCTTGGAATGTTCTCACAACCGGTATTGCCCTTGATGATCTGCTCACGGATATCCGTGATGCCCAGCCATGTTTCATAAGCAAGCAAGGTATCGCCTGCATACACTTCACTGGTTTGCGAGGTCAGGCCCGCCCAGATCCCCCAGGCATGTTTGTACACGCTGGCGGAATCATAATTGTACCTGAAGGATGAGTTGTTCATCCAGCCATAAATGGTATTTGAATCTTCGGGAAAATTGAAACCCGGAACGATCACTGGCAGTGGAACCGGCTTGATGGTAACGTTTTTTCCGGGATTTGTTTCCGGCTTTGTTTCGTTGTTGCATACAGCAATTAATACCGATACAGCAACCAGGCACAACACAACGCCTGCGCTTTTTTGAATTTTCATTTGGACTGTTTTTCGTAAGAAAAGATTTCTGGCGAAAACAAATTACCAATTCATGACAGTAAAAAAGCGACGACAAAAAGATTGACCGAATTCAGGTAACGATCACGGTTAGGCATTTCCGTAATTATGAATTTCCTTTTTTTATTCTGGGAAATATGGTTATGTATGATCGTATGAAACCTTTGCGGGTAGCCGCAATACAAACACTTCAGCCATTTAAAAATCCACCAGCGGAGTTTTCATATCGTGATAAAAGAGGATTGTCCAGTGTTCTGCAATGGCCTGCTTCTCCCATTGCTGCCGCAGGTCCTTTGCCTTCTTTCCATCATAATCTGTTTTATAGGCGAGAGGCATTCTCAGGTATGATCTCAATGGAAGATTATCGGCTCCATAAAAAGCAGTCTTACCCCCTTCTTCGATCCGGAAGGATTGATGAAAAGGCGAATGCCCTCCCGTTACTTCAAAAGATACCTGGTCAGTGATCTTCCCGCTGTCTTCCTGCATCCAAACAATATTTGGAAGCAGGTGAAGCTTTTCAAGCATAGGAAGATTGTAAGAAGGATTGTCTTTTTGCTGCAAGGCAAAATCCAGCTCACGTTGCTGGATATAAATAGTGGCACCGGGAAAATTACACTGGAACGAATGTTCAGTTACCTGTCCAACTCCATCCGCATGATCTTTATGAAGATGTGAAAGCAATACTTTAGTGATCTGTTCGGGCCTGATATTTTCCTTTTTCAGGCAATGATAGATCAGCGGCTCATGATGGTGTGTAAGATGCAGACCTGTATCAAGCAGGATATGATCATGCTCCGTTATCACCAGAAATGGTGTTACAGCCATTTTGGTGTACTCTGCATTGCCACCTTCTTCCAGTAAGGTGAATTCCTTGATCCTGCTTACAGCATAGTTCCCTTCTTTTAACGGTATGATCTTCATTCGGTGTATTTTTTCCAGGCCGGCCCGGCCGTTTTCCGGCGTAAAATTACCGTTATTATCAATTATCAGGACCAATTTGCCAGGTGCCAGTTCCTTCCGTTCATCGCCGGAACCCCTTTTTCGTCTACCGAAGCTCCGGGAAAGCCTATCGAACCTTATCTTCGTGATCATCGAAAAAATCCCATTTGAACTTCAGACACCCCATAATCAGACACCTGTTATTCTGGCTGTTCGCCTATTGCCTGCTTACTTTCATTTACAGCACAGCCTACGAAAGTTATGAGCTGGGAGTGGTAGTGATAATGATGCTGCTGCCGGTACATATCCTGTATTATTATATTATCTCGAATTTTGTGCTGCCGAGGTTCTTTTTCCGTGGGAAATATTTGCAGGCGTTTTTTGCAGCCCTCATAACAGGCCTGCTGATCGCTGTCATTTACAGGCTCAACGAGATCTTCATTTCAGATCCCTACATTTATAAATTCTATAAGGCAAGGAATGACGGCTTTACCTGGGAGAAACTGTCGTTACCCTGGACCAGACAGTTGGTCATCCCAACCGATTTCGTGAACGCGATCGAGCGCAGCAATGTAGTGGTCTGGATTGCCATCACCATCAAGCTCTTCATCTTATGGCATGAAAGAAGGCAGGCTGCCCTGCAGGCCGAACTGAATTTCCTGAAAGGACAGCTGAACCCGCATTTCCTTTTCAACGGGCTCAACAACCTGTATGCGCTTTCGCTCGACAATGCCCCTCAAACGCCGGAGATCATCCTCGGACTTTCCAATATCTTACGTTATGTATTGTATGAATGCAATACCGATCACGTGTATCTGAAAAGGGATATTGAAGTGCTGAATGATTATATCAGACTGGAAAAACTCCGCTATGAGGAGCGGCTGGAACTGAACGTGAACATCAGTGGTCATAGTCCCCACTTGAAGATCGCGCCCCTGCTGATGCTTCCCCTGGTTGAAAATGCTTTCAAACATGGCGCCGCTGAAACCGTGGATTCGCCGTGGATCAATATCGAGATCCATATTGCGGGGGATCAGTTAATTTTAAAGATCAGTAACAGCAAACCGGAAGCCGGGGTAACAGACGGGAAGAAACACCAGGGAAGGATCGGAATAGCCAACGTACAGCAAAGACTGAAACTCCTGTACCCGGGTATGCATACCTTCAAATGGTTCGATGAAGAAGATTGTTTCATCACAGAAATGACCGTACCACTAATAGCAAGCAATAAAAATTCACAATGACTATCCGTACTCTGATAGTAGATGATGAGCCCCATGCAGTGGAGATCATTAAAAAATATTCGGCAAATATTCCCGAAATAGAAGTGATCGATACCTGCAACAATGCCATCAAGGCTTTCCAGGTTTTGCAGAATAACAAGATAGACCTGCTGTTCCTGGATATCAAGATGCCCGGACTTTCAGGCACCGACCTGGTGCGCAGCCTGAAGAACCCGCCCATGATCATTTTCACCACCGCCTTCCAGGAATATGCCATCGATGGATTTGATCTCAATGCAGTGGATTACCTGCTCAAACCCATTCCGCTCAACAGGTTCCTCAGGGCTATCGACAAAGTGATGCAACTGATCAACGGCGACAGGTATGAAGGGAACCTGGATGCGCCCGAAGTATCAGCACCAAAGCCTTCCACACATTTCTTATATCTCCGGATAGAACGCCGCCTGATAAAAGTGAATACAAAGGACATACTGTGGATAGAAAGCATGAAGGATTATATTAAAGTAGTTACATCCGATAAAACATACATGACCAAGCAGAAGATCAGTGTGGTGGAAAAACTGCTGCCCCTCAGCGAGTTCATGCGCATACATCGCAGTTATATCATTCCCGTTAATAAAGCCGAGGGTTATCATCCAAATCATATCCTGATAGCAGGGAACAAGATCCCTGTAGGCAGGAATTACAAGCAGGCCTGCTATCAGAAATTCAATCCGGATGCAGGGATGAATTACATCCCTGAATAATTGCAGTATTTTTTTATCAGTCTTTTTTTGACTCCTGTCATCCGGGCAACCAGGTCAAACACCGTGATCAATGGCCATAAAGCCTTGCCCGCGCCGGCTTGCCGCATATCACTCATCTTTGATACAGCAGCCAGATCCAGGATACTGGTAGGTATTCCTTTGCTGTTGGTACGCTTGTCAGCCGCCAGCCCGTAGAGGATGCAGAGCGCATGTTCAAAACCTCTCGAGCCTGGCCTGATAATGGTGGTAAAAACTACTTCCTGTTGCGACTGATTCAGGAAACAATGCACTTCCCGCTTCTTCACTGTATATTCCTGTCCTTCCATCAGTACCAGCGTTCTGTTCTTCAATGCAACTGTCAGCTCCCCTTCCAGTACAATGAAGGTTTCATCAAAATTACGGTGGTAATGCATAGGTGTACCACCACCCGGCATCAGTTTCACCAGCATGGCGGTGGTTCTGCCATTGGTGGCTGAAGCAGTTTGGGTGAAAGTGACTTCATCTTTGATCAGGGGATTCACGATAGTTATGCTCATGGGGATAATTTAACGCAAGAGTAGCCTACACATGGCAGCGGAACAAAATCAAGCGACGAACAAAAGCATTGGACTACACATAACCGGAATAGCCGTTCGTCGCCCATGTATTTCATATGTCAACGAAAGCCCTGGTCTATCTACGCTGTTTGAACAGGCAGATCCGCGCTGATAATTTTACACCGAAACAAAAAACAAAATGAAAAAATTCGTACTACACGCGATCTGCGTTCTGTTGACAATGGCATCCTGCTCAAAAGGCAAGGGTGGTGATGGAACAAATGCTTCCGCGGAAAAAGGATATGCCACCGGTAAAGTGGTAGACACAAAAGGCAAACCCCTGGCCAATGTTGAAGTAACCATCGAAAACGTGTTGCCGGGCGCCTCCAACTCCCATATTGGTAAAACGGATGCGAATGGACTTTACAAGATCAAGATAGGGATCGTTGGAGCCTATCGCGCAAGCGCCTACCATGATGTGGTGTTTAATGGCATTACCTATAGCCTGCCAATGCATGCAGATAATGACGAAACTTTCAGCAATGAAGGCGCCGTCAGGAATTTTCAGTGGAAACTTTCCGGTCCGATGTATGGTGGCGCCGGGAATTATGGATCAAGCATCATCCTCAACTCGGATGTGAATTTCTATATTCCTGATCCGGAAAATGTGGAATACACCTTAACGCCCGTCGGCAAATTGATCGATGGCTCTGATGGCAAAGTGCTCACCATGCGCCCCGGATTGCCCAATACCCCCTCTTACGGAAAACTGCAGGATATTCCCATCGGCAGATATACGCTTACCGCCATATACCTCAACGGTGGCGCCAGAAAACCTCTGAGATTGAAGCTCACGCAGGATTACGACGGAGCCTACAAAGGAAGCCTCACAATTAATTTCCCTGCTTTCTTCTATGAAGGCGTAGGCGTATTGTACAACGAATAACACCGCTCACAGGCATAAAAAAATTCCAGTAACAGTGACTGGAATTCAAGGATTACGATTTGATTTTTTACATCCTGCCGCATGTTCCCATGCGGCAGCTTTTTTATTGCGGGGCCAGGCTGCCCAGTTTCTTTATAGTGATCACCGTTTTTGAATGCTTGTAAACACCTGTGGCCACCATTTGCGATCCCCAGCCTACCAGGGTTCCATCATTCAGCAATGCAAAGCCCGCTCCATTGCCAGCCTTCACCGCCTTCACACCGGATAGCTTATGTACATGCACAGGGGTGGACGTTACATCACCGCCAAGCGGGCCCAGTGCAGACAACTCGCCCCAACCCCATCCCATCACAGTTCCATCTTTACGAAGGGCCAGAATGCTGGAACTGGCATTGATAGCTTTTACATTATTCAGTTTGATCACACTCACAGGAATAAGACTTCTCTCAGCTTTTGAGCCCTGGTAAATTTTGGAAGAAGGAATGCCCGTGCCCAGCTGGCCCTTGTAATTGGTACCCCATGCTTTTACAGTGCCATCTTTTAGCAAAACAAATCCACCGTTCCTGCTTCCGGAAATGGCAGTTGCATTTTCAATGCCCGGTACCTTAGCCGGTACACTCTCCGACTTCACATCACCTCGTCCAAGCCTCCCCTGGTAGCCGTCTCCCCAGGTCCATACAGAACCATCTTTCCTTAATGCCATCGGTCCTGATATAGCAACCACATCATCAAGATCCATGACTTTTACCGGCTCTTTCTTTCCGGAAGCGCTTGCAGAGTACATACCGGACGTTACTTTTTGTCCATCCCCGCACAATCCTTCATTGCCGTTACCCCATGCCCATACGGTTCCGTCTTTACGCAGGGCATAATTGGTATTGCTGAATGCACTGATGGCAATCACGTCTTTGAGTCCTTTTACCTTTACCGGCTTGCTGCTTTCCCTTACTTTCTTTGCCACCAGGTCAGCATCACCCAACTGATAATAATCATTACTTCCTAACGTATATACATATCCGCTTTTATCCAGCACAAGAAGATGCTCTTCACCGCCGGATACCTGAATGGCATTCTCCAGTCCTTCGATCCGCTGCATTTCCCCGCCAGCCTGCCAGGTCATTACCTGTCCGTTTGATAAAGCGATGACGTGATGTATACCTGCTTTGCTTCTGTAGCTGGCAATCCAGTTATCAGAAAGGGTCTGTGCGAAGCTGCACAGACCCCTGATTGAAATGATCGTTACAATCAATAATCTTTTCATATCTGATGTATTTAATTGAAGAATCCTGTCAATCCTTTGGGCCCGTGTGTGAAACCGGAATTGGCTCCCAGAGAAACCTCGTACCCGAATTCAGATTGTAATCTGGATTCCAGTACATTCAATGGATCTTCCACCCAGGCGCTTCCCATAGCTGCGGCCTTCACTCCATAATCTCCCCCTTTCCCGTCAACTGTTACATATGCAGTTGCCGTAACTTCTGCTTTTGCACCTGCATTAAGGCGGACAAAATTTCCTATACCCGATGGTCCTTTGATCTCTTTCTTTATTATCACGCGTATTACTGCATATGTAGTGCTTTTCTTTACATGATCCTGTTTGAACTGGAGTTTCCAGTTATCCATTGCCTTGATGGCTTTTCCCAGATCAAGTGTTACTACCGCTTCCTTACAATTCATTTTAGTTTGAATGACTCCAAAATCGAAATTCACATTAATGGGGCAGACAGGTTTCATGATCTCGGCAAAAGTGAATTTCTCCAGGCTTTTCATAAGCTGCACACAATGCGGCGAAGTGGGATAATAACTGACCATTTTTTCTATTGTGGTCAGATACTCAATTGCAGCAGCATAATAATTGGCATTGGCCAGATGCTGGTTTATGCCAACCAGGTATCCCCATTTGGATTTATGATAGAAGATCTCTGAGGCATACTGTTTCAATTTCTGATCGTAACTATCACCTGCATTGGCCAGTGCATTCAGGTATACTTTGTGCCTTTCATTCATTGCCGTGCATTCACGCTTTGTCAATTGTTCCAGGATTTGACAACCCGCACCATTCCCTTCTCCACAGTCATACGGCTTTTTCTTTTCTGCAAACTCACGGTTGATATTCTGAATAGCAAACTCGTAAGCCCGGGTTTCAACAGCTATGGTAGTATCAAATTCGTCTTTGAGCTTTTTTATCTTTTTAGGCAGATCCACCTGGATGTACCTGTTGACATAGATCTTCATTGCCTTTTTAACCAATGGCGTAATGGGCATAGCGCCTGGCGTACGGCCTGTAGTGAAAACATAATTCTGGAACTCCTTCAGATCCTTGTCCAGTTGCTTCTGACCGAGCTTTTGCTCCTCGTTATAGATCTTGCTTATTTCACCCTTGTAACGCCCCATTTCTTCCCGGAATGCAGCCCTTTCGGCCATTACAATTTCATATTCTTCCGGAACCCTCTGATGCCTCGGCTTCCTGATCTTGTACATATTGAAATAATCCGGCAGTCCTGTTTTCTTCACAAAGCCACTGTAATGATCCCCATCCGGATCGAGTTCATCCAGCAAGTCCATAACTTCTTCATCCAGTCCTGCCTCTGCCGCATTCTTTGCATATTTTATGGCGTCCTGCTTTTTGCCATTGGACTGGCTGATCTTTGCAGCAGTTTTGTTGGCCGCAGGATGTTTCGGCTCATCCAGCATACATTTGATGAAATAATACATGGCACTGTCCTTCATCCCGCAACCTGCAAATGCCTGCCCGATATTGTTGAGGAACATATTGGTTTTAGGATAGCGCTGTACCAGCCCGCGCATGACCGGAATAGCATGCGCCGGTGCGCCGGACTCTATAAGGATGGTGGCAAAATTATTTGTGTTCAGGTCATTGTCCGGATCCAACGCCACTGCACTGCCACTGATATAAGCAGCCAACAGATCATCTCCCTGTTGATAGAAATAAACAGCATACTGACTGATGTAACGCGAATTGGTGTCCATCTTTGTTAAGATCTCATCTGCCACATCGCGTTGGGCCTTAGATAATTTAGGCTCAATCTTTTTCATCATGCCATTAACGAATGTTTTGAGCGGAGCGCCACTCACCTGCGCGGGAAGCCCTGCCAGGCTTACCTTCTGCATCCCCTGGTTCACTTTAGTCTGCGCCGGGGATTTAGCGGGTGCCTGGTTCACACCCATTCTTTTTTTAAATGCTTCAATTTCAGCAGGGCTCATTTTCCCTGACATGGCTTTTTTTTGTAATTCCTCAGCCATGGCCCTTGCCTCTTCAGGCGTGATCTTAGTTTGCGCAATCGCAAAGTGTACAACCAGTATTGAAAGAAAAAAGCACAATACCGCATGTATACTGATAAAAGAATTTTTCATTTTTTCCGACAATGTTCCGGGTTTATAATTTCACGAATTCCACTCTCCTGTTTTCAGCTTTTCCAACTGTAGTTGAATTACTGCTCACTGGTTGAGTAGCCCCCATACCATCTGTACTGAGCTGGTCTGCCCCTACGCCGAATTCGTTCACCAGTATTTCCTTCACTGCAGCAGCCCGTTTCTTTGAAAGGGCCATATTGTTCTCCGCATTACCATCGCTGTCTGTATGGCCGATGATCCTGAACTTCACATCCCTGGTTTCTTTGATGGCCGTTGCTATCTCTTTGATGATACCGTAGGATTCAGGCTTTACTTTGTCTGAATTCACATCGAAGAGGATGCCATTGGTTACATACTTACCTTGCTCCAGGAGTTTGGAACGCATATCGGGCAGACCTGATGCCGCTTTGAAATTGCTGATATAAAAAGCAGGATATCCTTCCCTGGTCTTCTCTCCATGAAAGCGCATCTGGTTGAAATTATGTGGCAGCGCTACGGCAGAAGGCATATCCAGTACCTTGATGGCATTGTACCATACACGCAGTCTTTCTTTCTGAACAGAAACAGCCACGTGCACCACGGTACCGAAGTTTTCTGCAAATCCATAAAGGAACACATTGTCAGATCTGATCTTCACTTTCTTTTCTTCCCTGGAATCAGCCCGCACCGTAGCTTTATCATGCTGAAAGCTGGTAGTGATATCCAGCATATTTATCAGTTCATAATTGTAAACATCCAGGCGTTTTGTCTTTTCACCCCTGTCGTGGAACTCAAATCCGAAACCGGGCAGTACGGCTGTAGATTTAGTGGTCATGTTGAGGAAGAGGTCAAATTCTACAGTAAAATTTTCCGGAAGGGTCATTACCGGGGTAAGAAAACTTCCGGAATTGAACTGCATCCATTTGCCTTGCTGATCGTCCAGCTTTACCACTTCGGCACTGCCATTGGTGAACCATTTCAGCGGGAATTCGCCAATCGCATCCTGTTCGAAATTATCGAAGAGGATAATCTTCTCGCCGGGTATAAAATCAAATTTGGAATTGGCAGTTGCCAGTTTCTTTTCTGCTTTTATGGTAGCAGGATTTGTTTCACTTTTACTTTCTTCTTTTCCTTCGGCTGCCTCTTTGGTAGTTTTCGGCTTTTCTGTTTTTTCACCGGGTTTTCCATCAAGCGCTTTATCCGCTTTTTTCTTTGCTTTATTGATAATAAGATCACCGCCAACGTTGGCTGCCTTGTCGCCCAGTCTTTTTAAAATTCCCTGTCCCTGTACACAGAGGGTAAGCAACTGCAGGATCACTGCAGTGGTAAATAATTTTCTGAACATTTTTAAACGATTTGATGATTGATCAATTGCAAAATGAATGGATAAAACAGGGGCGTACAAGCGGGGTGGACAAACATCAGTAATCGTCGATAAACGGCAGGAATGGGTGCATGAATCAACCGGAAGGAAAAATGAAACTGGTCGGATTCATACTATTTTTTGTTGCGGGATCCAGTGACCTTTGTGCTGCAAAAAACGAATGAATATGCAATCACCAAAGATCATTTCCGGTTACAGAAGTTATAATGGCGGGTATTTCAAAACGCTGATCAATCCGCAGGATACAGGCGGGGCAATGGCTATGATTGATATCACTTTACCACGTGGAGTTGAGCCGCCACCACATATTCACAAGAATGAGGATGAGATCTTTTACCTGTTGGAAGGAAATATCAGGTTTCAGATCGGTGAAAAAGTGATTGAAGCCAAAGCAGGCGACGCCGTATTTGCGCCCAGGATGACAGCTCATCATTTTGTCATTGAAAACGACCAGGCAAGGTTTCTCAATATCATGACTCCCGGTAAACTGATGGATTATTTCATGGAGTTCAGCATACCAGCGCAGAACGATCTGGTAGTAACACCTCCACAGGGCCCTCCACCGGCTGAAGCCATTGCGCATATGGTGTCTCGCCTCGAAGAAGCTTATGGCATCAGCCTGTTGTAAGACAGTTCCTGTTGAAACAATTTCCATTTGTAACGAATAGTTCCTCCGAAGTTGAAGAACGGAGTTGCGAAGGCTTGCTCCCCGCGAACTGTTTGAAATCATGTGCAAAATGCGCCTGATCATAGTAACCGATGGTGTGAGACAAATTTGTGAAGGATGTCCCGGGGTATTTGTCCAGGTACCCAAACGCCTGGTTCAAACGTATCAGCTTTCTGTATTCATTCGGCGTTAGTCCAACATGTTTCTTGAATATACGTTCCAGGTGACGTCCTGAAACTGGCAGTTTGTTTCCAATTTCCGTGATGGTCATGCTGCCCATCGATAACTCAAACTGTTCAATTGCATAATTGATATAATCAGTCTGGTGCAGGCGGGGCAGCATTCTTTTTTCAAAAAAGCTGTTCAGTATATCGCAGGCCAGTTCAGGATATTCCTGCAATTGCTGGTACAGGAAATCTGCAGCATATCCGAAAACGGAATGCAGATCGATGCAGGCCTTATTGGTAAACTCACTGATATCCTGTTTTACAAACTGCCGGATACCTGCCGGCGTGAACTGTATTTTCAGCATTTTGGTATGACCACTGAACTCCAGCCACACAGGCACTTTCAGTTGCCCTACAATAAATGCCTTTTCTGTAAGTGCCGCTGGTGCATCACCACTGCCGATACGGTATTGATGGGGATCTCCGAATATGAGGAGAATGGATGGCTTGCCAAAAGGGATCAGCCGCCATTTGCGATACAGGGTATGCGCTGTTGCCCAGTTGACATCCATCATGGAGTAACTCTCGATATATGGCTGGAGTAACCGGCTGGGCTGGTAGGTACTGAGATTCATACCCCAAAATTCCCGTCAGGGAAACGGTTTATGAAATCAGGAAGACATAAAACGGTTTACGTCGATGAACAGCAGGGTAAGAACAGCCCTAACTCGCCAACTTTTCTACTTCGTGGAGCTGGGCATGCAGTGCCGACAGCAGCGCTTCCTGCAATTCTTTAAGGGCTGCATTGCCGGAATGGTCCGTTGTATTGATCCAGCCTTCATCTGGTGAAACGATATTATTACCGAAAAGCAGACGCTCCAGGTCTCCATTCATCACTGTGATACGGTAAAATCCATTGCTGTTCTTCCAGATGTTCGCAATGGCTTTGTAGGAATTATTATTATAGTGGAAGTTGAACACAAACATATCTGTCATGCTATACTGATTTTAGAGCTGATGCAATGCAGATAGTCTGGAAAAGGTTATCAATGGTCCGTTGAGGATGCAAAAGTATTCTCATTATTTTACTTTTTGATATCATTTCTGAAAAAGTAAACAATCATTAACAAACTTATTGCCAATGAGCTGAAACTCAGACTGGAAGCGAATTGTATAAAATATTCCACACAAATGAAACTTATGTTTCCGGTGATGATTACTACGGCATCATGCGTACTCCATGCAAAAAGGCCTGCTGTGCGGCAGGCCTTTTCTTTTGTTTTCACAGCGTATCATTATTTAGATACGGATCCAAAGCGGGCCATTCTTTGTAACAAATTTGCTCAGCACTTTCCCCTCCTCCAGTTTCTCCAGCATGATCTCAGCCACACTGAATGGCACTTCACTTAATTCTGCAAATTCCCTGGTGGTAAGCGTTGGATAATAACTGAATAGATTTTCCCATTCTTTCTGGTAACTGGCTTTTACAATCTGAGGAAATATTTTACGGATGCCATCTTCATAGGCAGCATAGGGTTTCGATCCGTACACGAATTCGGATTTACCGGTACTGTCCATAATAAAAATGCTCGGGAAGCCTCTTACGCCCATCTTTCTGGCGAGTGCAAGATCTTCCTGGAAAAGAGTGTTGGCTTTTCCATCGAAATCCATTTTCAGCTGCTGGGCATCCAGGCCGGCTTTGGCGGCCGCTTCCGCAATCACTTCCCATTTTGTAATATTCTTCTTTTGAAGGAATACCTGTTCGCGGAGAATACGCAGGAACTGTATAGCCTTCTGGTTGTTTTGAAGCTGTGCCGCTTTAAAGGCAATGGACGGAGGATAAGAGGAAGATAAGGGATCTTCCAGCCACACATCTCCATCGATGGGCATCTTGTAATGCAGGCTCACTTCGTCCCAATGATGGGCCACATCGGAAGGCTTGCTGATGCCTCCGCTGTTGTACGACCAGTCAGGCAGCAATCCCCCCATATGGTATTCAATTTCTGCCTGATCCCCATACTCAAGTTTCAGTTTACGCAGCTGCGGCTCTATGCCCCAGCAGGAGGAGCAGATCGGGTCAGTGAAATAAATGATCTTAACCGGCTTTTTGCCGGCGTGTATAGCATTACTTGCATTTGTATCGGTGCCGGGTATTTCACAGATCCCTGTTTCGGGATTGCATAATAACGGATTGGTAGTAGATTCCATTCTGGGTTTGTTTTGCGCCTGCACACTGAAGCTGACAAGCAATGAAAGAATAATAGGAATTTTATTCAACATTTTTCCTGAATTTTATTCTGCAATACCTGAAAATGTATTGCGGTACAAAATTCCGGTTGTTCAATCACTTCCACAATAAGTCAAAAAAAGATGACTACCCAGGAGACAGTTCAAAATGAGGAGACCTGCCCCGCGCAGAGCCTGCTGAAGCAGTTGTCAGGCAAATGGAAACCCGAGATCTTCCGGTTGGCATTGGCTGGCCCGTTGCGCTTCAACAGCCTGCTGAAACAGATCAAAGGATCGAATAAGCAATCGTTGGCCATTGCATTGAGCACACTGGAAGAAATGGAACTGCTGCAGAAAATCACGGTATCGGAGAAGCCCCTGCATATCGAATACCATCTGACAGAAAGAGGGAAGCAGCTGGTTCCCATTTTTCAACAACTGGAGGGAATGTTGTTCAAATAAAAAAACGCCCGGTCCTGAGCGTTTAACGTATCAATGATGAATAACAGGCTGTTTCAACGCAGCATATTTTCTTAAGATCCAGGTTTCCCCAGGATCTCTGTCAGCTTCTTTTGCAGCCTGGTGTCACACCAGCAAAAAACCGGCTCCCTGTAACAGAGAGCCGGCCTGTTAAAAAGATTTTACCGATAATTTACCTGTTACAATCCGCCGTCCAAACTGCTCCGTCTTTTGCATAACCAATAGACAGTTTGCTGGCTGTGATCCTGATCACTTTTGCCTCATCTTCATCGATAGAGATAACGGTATTGTCGCCATCCTTTCTGAAACGAACGCCGTTCAGATCAGGAATTCCATCGGAAAAAGCGAAATTATAATCGCTGCCGGTTTTGATGACAGTTACTTTACCATTGTCATTCGATTTGCTTTCACCACCATTGGTATAAGTAATTCTGCCATTGTAAGTACCAACAAAGAGATCATTGTCTGCGGGATCATCGTCTTTACTGCAACCTACAAATACCAGGCTTGAAACGATCAGTAAGGATAAGCTAAAAAGTATTTTTTTCATATAGACGGGTTTTACTTTCAATAAATGGAGAGTTTATTACTATCAGGCAAAACTGCTACAGGCCTTGAATCCATTCAATCACCTGTTCTTTGGTTTTACCGGTTTTCTTTTGAAGGCGACCTACCAGTTCATCGTCTTTACCTTCTTCGTAAAGCAGATCATCATCGGTAAGATCAGCATATTGTTGTTTTACTTTACCCTTCACTTCGTTCCAGGTTCCTTTCAGTTTCAGTTTCCATGATTCCATAACACTCGTTTTAAAAGTTTGTATTCGATTGTTGTACTAACACCGGTTAAAAAAACTGTGCCAGCGGATGGATGGCACTTTACGTGTTGATGCCCATTGTGTAAGCAAGACGGAGTTATTATCTGGATACTCAAAAAACCGATACAGTTTTGAGGAAAATTTATCCCTTTCTTCTTTTTGATGGCAATTATCAGCAATGATTGTGAAGAAAGTGGTAATGCAAGGAAGAACTATTGTTATACATTAAAATAATATTACCTTATTTCCATAAATTCAGGACATGAAATGGATCACTCGTTCACGCCCAAAAATTGACCGAATAGCCTGCCCCTGGCTAATT
Source organism: Pseudobacter sp. (assembly GCF_051955275.1). NCBI lineage: Bacteria > Pseudomonadati > Bacteroidota > Chitinophagia > Chitinophagales > Chitinophagaceae > Pseudobacter > Pseudobacter sp. The sequence goes on from NZ_JBQCGW010000054.1 coordinate 24,430, forward strand.
CGTCGTTTTATTGATCCTGAAGCAGAATTCATTTATGTTCCATTTGAAATGGTTTTATCTCAGGCTAATGCTTGTGGGGCCATTCCATTTGATATACCCGGAGTAGAGTATACTCATTATGGTGATGAATGCACTTTTGATTATTTAATCCGGAAACACAATATCACCGATCCGGCTGTACTTACTATGGCCCCTATTGTACGGGGAGCGGATACAGACCGGCATGAGCTGGCAGATGAAGCTTCCGGTCTATGGGCTATATCTGCCGGACTGGCCTATAACCATACAGACGATTCAGAACTATTGGAAAAAGGAATGCTCATCTATGATGGGCTTTATAGCTGGGCGAAGCATTTACAAAAAGAACGGCATACGCAGCAGCCTGACGAAAACCTTCTTCTGGAAATACTTAAAAAATTCCTAAGCAGTAAAGATGGGAAGAAAATACCTGCATGGGCAAAAGAACTGAAGGAACTGATCCAGGATCATATCGATACCAATCTAACCTTAAAGGAATTATCCAGAGATCTTGATATCAATCCTTCTTACCTCTCGAGAGAGTTCTCCAAGCATTTCGACAATCTTTCTTTTGGAGAATATATCCGTAAACAACGGATTGACCGGGCCATAGAATTAATGGCAACGCCCTCCTATTCCCTTACTGACATCGCCTACCTTACAGGATTCTCAGACCAAAGCCATTTTACCCGGATTTTCAGGAAGACAACCGGCCTGAGCCCATCAGATTATCGAAAAAAATTTCCAGAAAAGTAATTCCTGTACAAGACCAGTAATTCCTGTTCTATTTTAACAGCCGGGTTCTCAATAGTATTGTGGTTCACTAAAACAATACTATAAATCAATGACGAACTTACTGCCTGGTTTTATAATGACAATGGTATGCTTTCAGGCATTCTCACAACAACCGGTAACAACTTATCCGAAGATCACAGGTTATGTTGGAATACTTCACCCTGTAGTCACTTTTGCAGACGGCGATAAGCCACACTATAATTTCGACGGGTCTTATGTTGTAGGTATGCCAACCGGCATCAATATCTGGAAAAGCTCTGCACTCGGTTTCTCTATGGAATTTGTGCCATTGATCCGGGCTGCGAACGGCACCAGTAGAATGAACAACTTTTTATTTCACCCTGGTGCATTGTTTGGATTGGGTAAAGGATATACGTTGGCTGCACGGGCAGCATTTGAAACTTCCGGCAGGTATGGATTTACACCCGTTCTCAACAAGATCGTTAAAAAGAATAAGGGAAGCAGCCTTTTTGTGGCGGTTCCTGTACCAGTGCGGTTCGGCAATGATCTCCCTTCATCCCTGACGGTTGGCTTTCAGTTTGGGATCATATTCTAACAATGGTCTCCAATTCAATAAAGTTGGAAATGGATAACAAAAATTACAGGTTATCACAGGTTACAGCCCCTTATTCAATAAGAAGCCTGGTACTCTATTTTCTGAAATTAGGCACCATTGGCTTTGGAGGGCCGGTTGCGTTGGTGGGCTATATGCACCGAGATCTCATAGACAAGCGTAAATGGATATCCGAAGATGATTACAGGGAAGGTTTGGCGCTGGCACAGCTAGCGCCTGGTCCTCTGGCTGCACAACTGGCAATATACCTGGGATATGTTCATTATCGTCTCCTGGGAGCCACGCTGGTTGGACTAGCTTTTGTACTGCCTTCTTTCATCATGGTGCTCGGTCTGGGCATTGCTTACAAATACTATCAGGGCATCAGTTGGATGCAGGCAGTGTTTTACGGTATCGGCGCTGCTGTGACCGGTATCATAGCAGTAAGTGCCTCCAGGCTCACCAAAAAGTCTATTGGGAAGGATTATTATCTGTGGTTCATTTACCTGGTTGCTGCTGTAACCACCATCATAACAGAAAACGAAAATGTACTATTGTTCATTGCTGCCGGAATCTTTTACTGTTTGGTAAAAACGGGAGCTTCCAAAAAAAGCAAAACCGGCACAACTGCTCAGTTCTTTATCCCGTTCTTATTGCAGGTCAATATTACAAATACGCCCTCCGGAAAATTACAGGATATATTCTTTTTCTTTTCAAAAGCCGGGGCATTTGTTTTCGGCAGCGGGCTGGCAATTGTCCCATTCCTGTATGGAGGAGTTGTGAAAGAATATGGATGGCTGAATGAGCAGGAATTCATGGACTCGGTAGCTGTTGCTATGATCACACCTGGGCCGGTAGTGATCACTGTAGGATTCATTGGTTATCTTACAGCAGGTTTCTCAGGTGCAACAGTAGCGGCTTTCGCCACTTTCTTTCCATGTTATCTTTTCACAGTCATACCGGCACCTTTCTTTAAAAAATACGGAAAG
>NZ_JBQCGW010000055.1:0-3951 GCF_051955275.1 Pseudobacter sp.
ATGCCATAGGCAATGCCCAGCTGAGGGGATCTATGGAAGCAGATGGCTTTAAGTTGATATTGTCGTTGGTATTGAAAGCATATCTTGCTGTCATTGACAGATTAAGGCCATTGATCAGCTCATAATCAAGCTGTATTTGATTGTTCACACTTAATGTTTTGCTGGAACTCGGTTGCCTGATTCCTGCAAAAGGAAAGAAAGTGGTATTTCCAATCCGGTAACCATCAAAATTAAATTCTCCTTTGTTATTGTACATATCAGGTGCATTCGGAGGAAGTCTGCCCAACGAGGAAATTGCATATGAATTCACTTCTGTGTGGGATATCATATTGCCCAAAGTAAAATTGAACCTGCTATCCCTGCTCCTGTGAGATACGGAGGAATTAAATGAGATCCTTTCATTTTTTCCTCCATTGTTCATAATATCTTTAAGTGTTGAATAACCGCCAGATAAGGAATACCTGGTTTGACCTTCCCCTCCACCAACATTAACATTCACAGTGGTTGCGCCTCCTTTTCCTACCAGCATCCGCTGCCAGTCAGTATATTTTGTGGAATCCCAGAGGGTCAGATCAGGCGCATTACCGATAGCAGGCTCTATCCCATCATTCCTGAATGCTTCCCTCCTGACTGCCAGGTACTCAGGCGTGTTCAGTAACCTGGGATAATTCTGATTGAACCTGACATCTTTCTGCACTGTTACTCCCACGGTAGTTGGACCACCTTTAGATCTTTTAGTAGTGATCAGGATCACACCATTGGCACCCCTGGACCCATAAATAGCTGTAGCATCTGCATCTTTCAATACATCCACCCGTTCAATATCTGCAGGATTGAGAAAAAGCAAAGGGTTTTCTCCTATTGTATTTACTACCCCTGCCTGAACAGCTCCCATATTTACCGGGCTATTTGCGCGTAAACCTGTATTCATCATATTTACAGGGATACCATCTATCACATAGAGCGGATCTGCCACTGCATTCTGATTAATGGTATTAGTGCCCCTGATCCTTACCTTCACCGGCGCAGCAGAATTACCGGAAGTACGCTCAATGGTCAATCCGGCTACACGCCCGATCAGTGCTTCCTGCACCGTCATTACCGGCTGCCGTTGAATATCCTCTCCTTTCACTGTACTGATATTGCCGGTAGACAGCCTGCGGGAAGTTTTACCATAGGCAGTAACCTGTGTTTCATCCAGAACGGAATGAGCCACTTTCATTCTAACCTGTAGGATATTACCGGTGATCTTCACCTGCTGATCAGCATATCCGACAATTGAGAATAACAGCGTATCGCCCTTTTTTGCCTTTATCGAAAACAGCCCCTGCGCATCCGTGAGCGTCCCTTTATTCATTTTCTTATGAAATATGCTTACGCCACTCAATCCGGCTCCATCTTCATTGATTACCTGACCAGTGATTATTTCCTGATCCTTATAAACCTCCAGCCGCTCAGGCGGCGCCCCTCCACTAACCACCTTATTTTTCTTCGATAAAAAAATAGTCTTCCCTTCTATCTCATATTCCAACTCCTCCTCCTTCAATACAAAATCAAGGAACTCCCTCAACGGCATCTTATGAACCGTCAGCGTTACCGGCTTACTGGCATCCAGCGTGCCTTTGTTGGTCATCAATGCATACCCCGTTTGCTTGTCGATGGCAGCAAACACCTGTTTCAACGTAAAATCTTTACCGGAAAGGGTTACGGTCTGCGCCAGGGTGGACGCCTGTACCTGAAAAAAAGCAATCGCAGTGAATAAGATAGTCAGCTTCATGACTAGCAGGGTTTTGGTGAGACCCCGGTATCTTTCTGGCGGGCAGTTGAAAAATGCCAGAGCCGTTCCGGAGTCAAAAGCAGTTTTTTGCATACTTTCGTACTTGTTCGGTTTGTGAAAAATTGTTGCAAGACCATTTGAAATCAACTGAACATCCTACCGCCGCGGGAGCAATCCGTGGCGGTTTTTCTTTCAGCTGATCATTTACGGATATACAAATCCGTTATACAGGATAAGGTCTGCGGAGTGTGATGATGCAATAAACTCCCTGGCCGGCAAGTGCCCGGCGCTGCTTTTCTTCATATGTAAGGTGTATGATTGATTCCTTAAGGAAGTACAATTAACTTTCTGCCTTCAAGCCGGCATTCCACGCCGGACTTTTTCATCAGCATGATCAGTCCATTCAGGGATACATCCCTCGTCATTTCTCCCTCCAGGTCCACTTTTGGTTTCTTACCGGCATACTCCACTTCAACGTCGTACCATCTTTCTATCTGTCGCATGATGGCTTCAATCCCCACGCCTTCAAAATTGAAACGTCCATTCTTCCAGGCCATTATTTTATTGATATCTGCATCATGTATCACCTGCACCGGATCAGCACTGTTCAACACTTGAGCCTGTTGCCCGGGTTTGAGCAGAGCGCCATTCACCTTTACCGATCCATTTATCAAAGTAGTATTCAATGATGGTTCATTATCGTAGGCGTTGATATTGAAATCTGTACCCAGCACATGCACCTCCGCCCTCTTGCCTGCCTGCACAATAAAAGGTTTGTTCATTTTCTGAGTGACCTCAAAATAAACTTCACCGGTGATTTCCACTTTTCTATCATTGCCCGCAAAGGCAACCGGGTAGCGGATGGAGCTGGCCGAGTTCAGCCATACCTGCGTGCCATCCGGCAATGTCACCCGGAACTGCCGTCCCTTCGGAGTGGTCATTGTATTGTATGCCGTTTCCATGGATGGTTCCCCCGAAGGTGTATAGGAAAGCGTCCCATCCTTCATGAAGGCAGATGCTCCTTTTTCTGCAGATACAATTCCGTTACCCAGACTATCCAGCACCAGTTTTGTACCATCTCCCAGCGTAAGAATGGCGCCGGATTTCCCCGCTTCAATGACCTTGTTCTCAGCCGTTACTTCCGGCTTTTTCTCTCCATTATTTACCCAAAGGGTAATCCCTGAACCGAGCAACAATACAATCGCTGCAGCAGCCCACCACCAGCGGCGCATGCTGATCACTTTCACATTATCTGTTGTCTGCATCACACGTTGCAGCATACCCATAGATTGTTGTGCAGTAGGCGGAAAACTTACCGGCAGCCTTTCGAAAGCATCGCCCAGTAAAGTTTCTTTCACCCTGGCCAGTTCCGGAGCATCCTGCTCCCATGCTGCCCAAAGCTCCTTTTCCTCAGCACCTGTGGTCTGCTGTTCCAGGTACCGTACAAACAGTTCTGTAAACCTGCTTTCTGTCATACTATATAATTAAACGCCTGTGCGCAGGCCTGTGGGGGACATGGAAGAAAAAAATATTTACAGGAATAATCCAACCGCTGCTGTGACCATCAGTTCAATATGGCCATCCATCCTGCTGCGGATGGTTTTGATGGCACGGGCCAGGTGCTCTTTGGCAGTATTTCTGGTAATGCCCATTTCAATAGCAGCCTGCTCCAGCGTCATGCCGCCCCCCCTGGTAAGCTCCCAGACCTTCTGCTGCTGCGGGCTCAGGTCCTTCACAATCCCCTGCAGCAGTCCGGCCAGTTCACGCTCACGCAAGCCCTGGAAACCGTCGTCAGTTTGCTCATGCGCCTGCTCCAGGTAATTCTTCAACAGCAGTTGCTCCCTGGCTTTCTTCCGTAAATAATTGATGGTGGTATTTATAGTGATCGTTCTGATCCAGGCAGGTAAATGCTCTATCTGAGCAAGACTGCTACGCTGGTTCCAGAGCTTAAGAAATACATCCTGGGTAATTTCTTCACTCATGAAAGCAGACCTGGTAACGTACATGGAGAGGGAATAGATCCTGGCATGCCATTGGTCATAGATCTCCCGGAACACCAGTTCCTCTTCCCGGGTAGGCGGATCAAGTTGCGGGGCAGCATCGTATGTAGGCAAATCAGCCAACTTCAGTTATACTATTACATTAGTTCTGGGGTGGATAACAGTGGAAAGGTA
>NZ_JBQCGW010000056.1:0-13508 GCF_051955275.1 Pseudobacter sp.
ACAGTTTATTCTGGTAGTTGAGCTGCACGGCTCCGAAAAGGGAATGTATATTCCTGCGGATCGGTGTATTGCTGTTCACATCATAGTTGCGCACGTCGATGGTGGCCTTGTCCAGTGCGGACTCCAGGAATACATTCGGTACTGTTGGAGAACCATTCACGGTGAGCATTTTGCCATACTGTTTCTGAATGGCTGCGCCTGCAGTGAAGTTCACGGAGAAGTCGCTGTTGATGGTCCTGTCACCACTCAGCAACAGATCACCATATAAGGTAGTGTTGTTGGTTTTGGTGGTGTTGAGGTTCCCATTGAAACGAGCGAGTGTACCCTGAGTGGTTGCATAGATATTACGCTGGTAATCGTTAATGAAATTATTGATATTACCTCTCGCCTGGATATTGAGCCAGGGAGCAATCAGGTACTTGACGGAAGCAGACGCATACACACTCTGATTGCGGTTGTCCGCAGTGTTGCGGTTCATGTTCCAGTAAGGATTCTGCTGGTAATCCTGTCCACTCCATCCGCCGCCATTGGCCTGGTCTTTATCATAGTTGATATTCCACCAGTTCTGCGCGTTGAGATAACGGCTCTGAGAGAAATATTCAAACTGTTTGTACTGGTTGAAATCCAGTCCGCGCGGGAAGAGATACAAGCCGGTGAGCGGATTGTAATAAATACCCGGTGTCATACGGTTATGTGCGTTCTGAATGCTGCCTGTGAATGTTCCATCGAGTATCAGCTTATCCTGCAGCAGTTTTGTGGTTTGCCTGAAGGTGAGCGTATGCTGTTTGAAAGTACTGGTAGGCAGAATACCTTTATTGTCTGTGTTGGAATAAGAAATATAATTGGTGCTGCGTTCGTTGCCGGTAGTTACACCAATGCTGTTGATGAAGGTCACGCCTGTCTGGAAGAAATCTTTCACATAGTCACCAGCAGGATTGGCTGCACCTTTGGCGCCCCAGCTGTCTTCACTTCCCGGGGCTGTAGCTGTTGGTGTGGTTGACTGACCATACTCATATTGCAACTTGGGGAGCACATAGGCTTTATCCATGGTAACACTGCTGGAGAAATCAACGCGGGCAGCGCCCTGTTTGCCTTTCTTGGTAGTGATGAGGATAACGCCGTTACTGCCCTGGCTGCCGTAGAGTGCGGAGGCGGAAGCGCCTTTCAGTACGGTCATGGATTCAATATCTTCCGGGTTCATGGTACTGAGGATATCGCCTGCATCCGGTGCGCCATTGTAGAGGCCGGGATCCGGACCACCCACCTGGTTGGCGATGGGTAAACCATCGATCACATAAAGTGGCTGGCTGTTGCGGGTTGATTTATCACCGCGCAATACGATCCGCACGGAACCGCCGATACCACCGGATGTGCGGTTAACCTGCACACCGGCGATCTTTCCGTTGAGACTGTTCAGCACGTTGCCGCTTTTAACGGCAGTGAGCTCCTCATTACCGATGCCTTGTGTGGAATAAGTGAGGGAGCGCGATTTGCGCGTGATGCCCAACGCAGTTACCACAACTGTTTCAAGGTTGCGTGCATCCTGCGCCAGGATGATATTGAGCGTATTGTCGCCCGCCGAAACTGCAACTACTTTTTTGATGTAGCCTGTTGAGGTTATTTCGAGAGAATCTCTTTCGCTACTGATGGCAATGGAAAAACGGCCGTTATCGTTGGTGACCGTTCCTGCACCATTGCTTTTTGCTTTAATGCTTACCGCTGCTACGCCTTTACCCAGCGAATCTGTCACCACACCCGATACGGTGCGTCCCTGGGTAAATGCCTGAAGGGAAAATAATAGCAGCAAGAAGCCAATGAGCGTTCTTTTCATAAGCAATCATTTTAGAGGTTTGATGTTTTAGTCCTCCAAAAGACTCACTGCCGGAAAATCAGTACCTATTGTTACTGAAAAAATTATTTAATTTTTACAAAGTATACTGCAGGCTCAATCCGAAACTCCTGTAGGCTGGTAAGCTGAAAACATCCACTCCCACTCCGCCCGGGTTTACGCCCGCTACCTGTTCCGGATCAAAGGGGGCATACCGTTTCAGGAAGAAAAGATTCTGCCCGATGATGCCCACCCGGATATCGCCGATCTTTTTATTACGAAGTGGCAGCCTGTAAGCTATGGACAGTTCGCGCAGCCTGATGGCTGTTGCACTGTACATATAGACTTCCGCCAACGGTGTTTTACCTCCGGTATATTTATAGTATCGCTCTGCATCAACAGCGCCCTTCCAGGGTTGTCCTGTTTCGTCCACCGCATTTTCAATAAATACCATTCCTCCCCTGTCCCTCGCTTCTCCTGTTCTGCGGCTGACGCCAAACTGGTCCATATAACTTTCAGCTATGCTGAGCACCCTCCCACCGAATTTTCCATCTATCACAAAACTGAAGCTGCAATTGTTGATGGAAAATGTATTCTGCCATCCAACGATCAGTTTGGGGTTGGGGTTTCCAAGGTATACGTCGTCCACTGTGAAAGGCAGTCCGGATGCAGAGGATACGATGATCTTTCCTTCTTCATTTCTCCTGAATCCACTGCCATAGATATCTCCATAAGAGCCACCCTGTTTTAAGATGCCGTCATAACCTCCGGTGCCGCCCTGCAAACGGTAGAGCTGGTCCTGCGTACTGGCAATGATACTGGGATCGAAAAGCTCGATTACTTTATTGCTGTTATGTGAAATATTGAATCCAGTGCTCCATTCGAATTTCTTAGTTTCTATCAACTGGTAACGAAGGCTTACTTCCACGCCCATGTTACGGATATTACCGCTGTTGATATCGGCATAGCCACCGGAACCAACACCCGGGGGAAGCGCCACCCCTTTGAAGTACTGGTTCACGATATTGGATTTGTACCAGGAGGCATCCAGTTGCAGTTTATTGCGGAATGCCTTCCATTGTATACCCAGTTCAAGCGATCTGTTCTTTTCCGGCTTGAGTCCCAGACCGGGCACAACAGTCACGGGCGCGCTGCCGGGTGGAGTGCCATTACCCTGGTAAAAAGTGTAAAGCGGGTAACTGCTGAAAGCGGCGATATCGTTTCCTACAATTGCATAGGAAGCGCGAACACGCAGGTTGTTTATGAACGCCGGTAATGGCAGCATTTCAGTGATCACTGCTGCTGCTCCTGCGGAGAAATAATTGTAACCGCTTTTTTCAGAAGGTGTATATGCCAGGGTTGACGACCAGTCGTTACGGTTCGACAGATCCAGGAATAATTTGTTTTTATAATTCACCTGAACTGTTCCGAAAACGGATTGCACTTCTTTCCTGGCCGGGCTGTTGAGCTTTTCATCGAAGTTGAAGATGTTGATGGTGCTCTTGTCCAGCGCGGATTCCAGGAATACATTCGGTACCGTTGGGGAACCGTTTATTGCGATCATTTTACCGGTATGGGTCTGGATGGAAGTGCCTGCTGTGAAATTCAGTTCCCAGTCCTGGCTGAGTTTCTTATTGCCATTGAGCAACAGGTCGCCATAGGCAGTTCTGTTGCTGGTTCTGCTGATATGGAGGTTGCCATTGAACCTGGCTTTGGTGGCTTGCGTGGTAGCATAAACATCCCGTTCATAATCGTTCATATACAGGTTGTAGTAGCCACGCGCCTGCAATGTGATGCCATTCGAGATATAATATTTCAGTGAAGCGGAGAGGTAGGCATGTTTGTTTTCATTTTTAACAGGATTACGTTTGATCACCCAGTATGGGTTCTGCTGGTAGTCCTGTCCTCCCCATCCTCCGCCATTGGCCTGGTCTTTATCATAATTGATATTCCACCAGTTCTGTGCATAGAGATAGCGGGTAGGTGAAAAGTATTCGAACTGTTTGAACTGGTTGAAATCGATGCCGCGTGGCAAAAGGTAAAGGCCTGTGAGCGGATTGAAATATATGCCGGGCGTGAGCCTGTTCTGTGCCTGCTGAATGCTGCCGATGAAACAGCCGTCCACCACCAGTTTGTCGTTCAGGTACCGGCCTGTCTGCCTGAAGCTGAGCGTATGCTGGTTAAACCTGTTGTCTGGCAGAATGCCTTTATTGCTTGTGTTGGAGTACGATAAATATTGTGATGATTTTGAAGTGCCCCCGGTGATATTGACGCTGTTGATAAAGGTGGCGCCTGTTTGAAAAAAGTCCTTTACATAATTGTTTTCAGGGGTAGTGGCATCCTTTGCGCCCCAGCTGTCTTCACTGCCCGGGCTGCTTGCATCACCCCTGGTGGACTGGCTGTAAGCGAACTGTGTTTGCGGAAAGATCATGGGCTGTTCCATGGTGACGCTGCTGGCGAGGTTGATCCTGGTGGATCCGGGTTGTCCGCTCCTGGTGGTGATCAGCACTACCCCATTACTTCCCTGGCTGCCGTAGAGGGCAGAGGCAGCAGCGCCTTTCAATATGCTCACGCTCTCGATATCATCCGGGTTGATGGAGCTTACGATATCTCCTGCATCGGGTGCATCGTTGTAAAGACCGGCCACCGGACCGCCGGTTGGGTTCACAATGGGCAGGCCGTCCAGCACGTAGAGTGGCTGGCTGTTGCGCGTTGACTTATCGCCCCTCAAAACAACGCGTACCGAACCTCCGGCGCCGCCGGATGTGCGGTTCACCTGCACGCCACTGACCTTGCCTGAAAGATTATTGAGGATATTGGTGCTTTTGATGGTAGTGAAGTCTTCCCTCGACAGTTTCTGGGTGGAGTACGTGAGGGAGCGGGTCCTGCGTGCGATGCCGAGCGCCGTAACGGTGATCTCATCAAGCCGTTCGTCGAGCTTTACAAGGTTTATTTTTATATCGAAGGACTGGCCGGTGAGGTTGATCTGTCTGTGATACGGCTCATAACCAACAAATGAGATCATAAGGGTATATTGTCCCGGAGGAATATGGTCTACCTGGAAACTGCCGTCGGCAGTGGTAAGGGCGGCGCGTTTAATTTCTTTCAGCATTACGGAAGCGCCGGAGAGTGGTGTACTGTCTTTGCCGAGTATAACGCCGCGGATCATGCGTAGTTCATCGTCTTCGGGCAGAATTGTTTCTCTTTTTTTGATCACGATGATATTATCGGTGATCACGTAAGTGAATGGCTGGTCTTTTAAGCAAAAGTCCATTACTTTTTCCACGGGAGCGTCCTGCATATCGATATCTATCCGGCGATCGTTCCTGATGAGGCGGCTGTCATAGAAAAGCGAGAGGCCGCTTTGTTTCTGAATGAGATTGAAGACTTTGCCGAGCGGGATATTTTTTTCAACAATAGTTATCTTCTGGGCGAAGGCGCCCAGTGGCAATACAAGCAGCGTGAAAATAAGCAGCGCAACGTTGATCCGCATTCCGGCAGTTTACAGAACGTGATTCTAATTGAATAGCTGATAGCAATTTATGCCTTTTGAAGCTGTTACCATAAAATTTCATCACAATTAATCACCTTAAACGGAAGCCGGAAACTGAGTGTAAATTTCCATTAAGGGTAAACCAATAGATGCTTTTGCTGAATGGAGCAGTTTATGCCGCCCTGTTTTAAAGCATTTACAATGCCTGACAAACGGATGGTCCGGTTGATCCTGCCATTGAACAGTGCATTGCTGCTGGCAGTGTCCTTGTAAACTATATCAACATCATACCAGCGGGATACCTGTTGCATGATATTTTCCACACTGGCGCCATTGAAATGGAAAAAGCCTTCTTTCCAGGCAATGGTTTCGTCTATATCTGCTTTTTTTACTGTTATAGTTGGCAACCGGCTGGAGCTGGGTGTGATTGGCCGGTTCAGTCCGCTGATAACCGCCTGCTGGCCTGGTTTTAAAACCATGGGTGGCTCAAAGCGGAAAGTGGAAGTTTGTTGGCTTTGCGTATCAATTCTGCGGCTTGCTTCCGGTGACATCACGCTGACCTTTCCTTCGAGCAGGGTTGTTTTCCAGTCTTCTTCAGGATAGGCGCTCACATTGAAGTGGGTGCCCAGTACGGCAATATCAGCTGTTCCGGTTTGAACGAAAAATGGTTTGGATGCATCCTGCGCCACTTCAAAATAGCCTTCACCCTGCAATTCAACAGTTCGGTCTTTGCCCGTGAATGCTACCGGATAACGCAGCTGTGATGCGGCATTCAGCCATACGCGGGTGCCGTCTGCCAGCGTGAGCTGGTACTGGCCTCCTCTCGGTACAACGATGGTGTTGTAGAGCAGGTCGGCCGTTTTACTGATGCCGGAAGCTGCTTCATAAGCTAATTGACCATCGGCGTGTTTGGCGATGCGGGTTTCTCCCTGAACCTGCACAGTACCATTGGCGAGTGAATCCAGCACTACCTGGGAGCCGTCGGCCAGAATAAGCCGGGCCTTGTTATTGCCCGGGCTTATGTCCTGTTGTTGGTTGTTTGGATTTCTATCAGAAAGAGTTGGTGTTTGTTTTTGATTGGAGGGCCATACATAATAGGCAGTGATGGCCACAGCCAGAACAGCGGCGGCAACGGCAATCTTTCTCCAGAATGGCACCGTTGGGGTTGCAGCGGGAATGGCGGGTTCCTGCGCTGCATCCAGCTTGTCTGCATTGAGGATGGCATCTACCATGTTGTTAGCCTTTTCCTTACCGGGAACGGCAACGCCGGGATTACGGTTGGCCAGGAGGGCCGCGAGCTCTTCGGTCATATCGAAGCTCTGATCATTTTTCAATTGTTCCAACAGCCTGTTCAGCTCTTCTTCGCTGGCTTGTCCGGCCAGTGCTTTTTCCAGTATTTGTTGAAACCGGGCTTCGTTTGACATTGAGTTGCCTGTTTAAAATTAATAAAGACGCTTAGCCCCTGCTTTAGTACCTATTGAACAGTAAAAAAAGCAGTAGTAGTGCATGTCCTGCCTTTTCCAGGTATTCCCGGATAAATTTAAGGGCCCTGACCAGCGTATTCTTGACTGATTGTTCTGATAATCCCATTTCCCGGGCAATCTGGTCCGTTTTAAGACCCTGTTCCCGGCTGAGCCTGTAGGCTGTTTTCTGCTGCTTTGGCAGCTCATCCACCGCTTTACTGATCAGGGCAGCCGTATCCCTGAACAACATTATCTGTTCGGTATCATCGGTATTGGTTTCTGCAGCAGTAAGGCGCGCAACGGCTTTGTAATGGATATTCTGATCACGGAGATAAGTAAAGGCCTGAAGATAAGCGATGCGCAGCAGCCATGCCCGTGGATTGCGGATCTCAGGAAGCTTGTCGCGGTGTATCCAGAGCCTCAGGAAGGTTTCCTGGATAATGTCTTCAGCAATGGGGCCGGATTTTGTTACCTGCACGATCATCTGGAAAAAGCCTGGCATGTAATAATGGAAGGCTTTTCTGAAAGCATCTTCATCTCCCGAGGCAATCCGGGTAAATAGCAGTTTTTCTTCTGGTAAGTGAGGGCGGTCGTCCACTTAATGCAGTTCCTTTTTACAAATAAAAGAAAATTAATGGAATGCAGGAAGAAATGAGGATGGGTGGAAAAAACCGTAAAATTAAAATGCCCCCGGCCGGCCGGAGGCATTTGTATAGAGCTATGAGTTTTATTTATTGTTTGGCAGCTGTATCCAGCTTCCATTCCGGACGAACATAGTGACAGGTATAGCCATGCGGATGCTTTTGCAGGTAATCCTGGTGCTCTTCTTCGGCATCCCAGAAATCAGAAGCAGCCACTACTTCCGTAACGATTGGCCTTTGATAGATCTTAGCCTCCGTCAGTTTCGCTATCAGGTCCGTTGCGGTCTGCTTCTGTTCTTCGGAAAGATAGAAGATCGCTGAACGGTAGGAAGTGCCGATATCGTTACCCTGACGGTTACGTGTGGTAGGGTCATGTAACTGGAAGAAGAATTCAAGTATGGCGCGGTAAGAGATCTGGTTGGGATCGAATTCGATCCTGATCCCTTCCGCATGCGTTCCGTGATTCCGGTAGGTTGCATTGGGAACATCACCACCTGTATATCCTACCCTTGTTTTAACAACTCCGGGAAGAGCGCGGATGAGCTCTTCAACTCCCCAGAAACAACCGCCAGCCAGTATTGCTATTTGATTTGACATATATGATGATTTACGTATCATAGAAGCATCATTCGTGCCATTGATTTTTTATTGACAGTTTAGCATATGTTCTGCCAGGATGGAAGCAATAAAAAAGCGATCTGATGGTCAGATCGCTTTCATGTATTGTGTTGTTAAGGCTATGTTAGCGTTTTACTCTGAAGCTGCAGATGAAAGGAACCACTTTGGTCCTTGCGGAGTCTCTCAGTGTTCCGGAATAGTTGCCGGCAATAAAACCTCCTTCATTTCCTGCTTCAGTAATATTGATCTTAAGGTTGGAGCCATTCTCCAGATAATGTTCAGCAGGGTCTCCCACCAAGAGGTCTGTTACAAAAAGGGTTTGCGGCCCCGGTCCTTTAGGTCCTTTGAAGATCAGTACAATTTCATCATAATCCCTGTCCTTGCGTTTGCCTGCAATGGCCATGAACGTATTGTTCTGATTATCCTGGTATACAGCTATAGAATCCGATGGTGGTTGCAACTGATAGTTCATCCCATTCACACTGTATCTGACATACATCTCAGCTGAAACACCGCAGGCGGAAATGGCACCTGCATTTGCAGTAGTACCCGTAACAGGAACGCTGACCTCTGTGCCGGATGATTGATTGTTGAGATCATAGCCTGTGATCTTTGCGGTAGTTTCACTGCTATTGCAGCGGGTGATGGTGGTAGTGAAATTTCCATTCGTGAACGGAACCTTGTAATAAATGTTTTCCAGCATAATGGTCACAAAACCATTGGTCACAGGTTCGTCCTTACAGTTCTTTACAGTGCCGGAAAGCGTTACCTGTGTGATGGTATGATTAACTTTGATGGTGCCCAGATCGGTCGTGGCTGTGAGTGGTCCGATGCTTTGAGAATACAGGAGATCTTTACATTTATTATAGATCTTCAGCTGCATTGTTTTGTTGGCGGGCAGTTTGCCGTGAATGAGACCATCAGCATCAGTGAATCCGTTACCGGAAATGCTTCCTGAAGTGTTGGTGCCGGCGGGCATATCCAGTACTACTTCAACGCCATTCAATTTATTGCCCTGCTGGTCTGTGATGGTGCCTTTGAAATGTTTGGGGCACCCTCCTTCTGTCTATGATTGCCGTTATCTATCGACTCATTTTCTTCTCTTTATTCCTTTATTCTTCTTTTGTTGTTCAT
Source organism: Pseudobacter sp. (assembly GCF_051955275.1). Taxonomy (NCBI): domain Bacteria; kingdom Pseudomonadati; phylum Bacteroidota; class Chitinophagia; order Chitinophagales; family Chitinophagaceae; genus Pseudobacter; species Pseudobacter sp. The sequence goes on from NZ_JBQCGW010000056.1 coordinate 9,178, forward strand.
TCAATAACGGGTATAAAAAATCTCAAATGATCAATACAAAAATCCGGGTTTTGTTCATGGCAATAGCTATCCTGGCCCTTGTTTCCTGTGGAAAAAGCGAAGCAGACCGTCAGTCGCACAATATCCCGCCACCTACAGGCCAGGATATCCTGAACGGCAATGGCGCCAGGCAGAGCATCGGACCTGCGGGCGTAACTATCCAGTCGACCGAAGCTCATATTATCGGGGGATGATTTTATTATTAAAGAACATTTATACGAACATGAGTATAATGACTAAAAGCCTTTTATCCTTTCTGCTGTTTTCCGTTTTTTTTATTAACGCTGATGCGCAGCAAAGGATCAAAGTAAGCCTTGCCAGTGAGCTGAAAGGCCCTTATACCGGCAGATTGCTGGTGTACACATTGAGAGACACGAGCAAACAGTTCGGAATGTCCGCTTCTGAAGACGAAGCTGCCTTCTCCATGGAAGTAAGCAACTGGAAATATGGCGAAACAAAAGAAATCACACAGACTGCGAATGCCCTCAATGTGAAACTGACTGATCTCAAGCCAGGTTATTATAAACTGATAGCTATCCTGGATACCAATACATATGAGCGCGGAAAAATGGCCCCGGGCAACCTTTTTACCAGGAAGGAGTCTGTACTGAAAGTGTCGGAAGGCGTAGAAAATAATGTGGAGCTCCTGCTCAGTCATGCATTTCCTGTAAGGCCTTTTCCAGGTAACGACTCCATTCGTGAAATTACCCTGCCTTCTCCCCTGCTGACTGCATTCAGAAAATATTCTGTTGACGTAAAAGCTGCTGTGGTACTTCCGCCTGGATTTGAAAAAGATAAAACGAAAACTTATCCTGTTGTATTTATTATTCCGGGCTGGGGAGGAACACATCATCAGGCCTTATCGGCTGGCGCCAGAAAAGCATATGGAGTTGGCGCAGGAAGCGAAAAGATCTATGTATTTCTGAATCCTGAAGTACAGTCGCCATACGGGTTACATGGATATGTCGACTCAAGGGTGAACGGTCCCTGGGGACAGGCCCTCATTCAGGAACTGATGCCTTTCATGCAGAAAACATACCGGGCCTCTGCCGATCCCCGACTGAATTTCCTGATGGGACAGAGTACGGGAGGGTATGCCGCCGTATGGCTTGCATTGCACTATCCTGCATATTTCGGTGGTACCTGGTCTACAGCCCCCGATCCGCTCGATTTCAGCAGTTTTACCGGAATTAACCTGTACCGGGATGGAAATTTTTATACAAATGAAAATGGCCGGGAACGTGGCTTCAACAAAGTGAAAGGTGCATTCACCAGTACTTTGCGGAAGATGTATGCGCTTGAGGTCTTTGAGGGAGACGGAGGACAGCAGCAGTCGTTTGAAGCAGAATTCGGGCTCCCTGATAAAAACGGGCGCCCACGCAGATTATTTGATGCTACCACTGGAAAAATAGATAAAGCCATTGTCAATTCATGGAAACAATATGATATGACTTTGTATGTGAAATCTCATGCTGATAAATTGAGAACGCAGCTGAAGGGGCCTGTTCATGTTTTTGTTGGAGATAATGATAATTTCCTGCTTAATGAATCAGCCTTGCTGTTTGGTGAAAGAGTAAAGGATTTTAAACTGCCTGTGCAGGTGGACCTCGTTCCGGGTGCAGATCATTTCCAGGTCAGGAGTGCAGCTGTAATAGAAGAGATCCAACGTGAAATGGATCTGCAGATCCGGTCAGCTACCGGTTCAAAGAAATAAAATTAGTATCCCCCCTGATTCCTATGCCTTTATAATGATCATAAGGCCCGTGACCAGATCGGGCCTTATATCATTTTCTCAATATTTTTTCCATCGCTTTTCCCTTTGCCAGCTCATCGATGAGTTTATCCATGTACCGGATCTTTTGCATGAGCCTGTCTTCGATTTCTTCTACGCGATATCCGCAAATAAGTCCTGTTATCTTTGAAACATTCGGATTCAGTTCCGGGGCTTCTGCAAAGAAGGTCCTGAGATCATTCCCCTGCTCTATCTGATCTTGTAATTCCTTATTATTGTAACCAGTGAGCCAGAGCAACACTTCATCCACTTCCGCTTTTGTGCGTCCCTTTTTTTCAGCTTTCTGAATATACAGATTGTAGATGCTTGCAAAAGAATATTTGAACACTCTTTCATTATCCATGGTCCATGAATTATTGATATGAATAATAACGGAAGGAAAAGATAAACTAAAAAGGTAAATTATGCTTCCCGCAAAGCTGGTTTTGTTATTATGCGTGCCAGATCATTTCTTCAGGAACTGCTTCAGCGGTTTGATGAACAGGTCGAACGCCTCAATATGCGGTAAATGCCCCACATCCTCTAATTCCACCAATTGAGCACCTGGAATCTTCTTTTGTGTTGCTTTTCCAAGGAGCTGGTATTGTCCCATTTTTTCTCGGGCCACCGGATCCTTTACATTGTTCTTTCCAATGGCAGTCCGGTCGCGCGTTCCAATGATCAGTAATGTTGGCGCCATGATATTCTTAAGCTCATATACCACAGGCTGGGTAAAGATCATATCGGAGGTCTGCGCGTTGTTCAGCGCTACAACCGGGTAGCCGGGGTGCTTTGACCAGCCCGTGAGCAGGTATACCCATTCATCATATTCAGGCTTCCATTTTTTATCATAATAAAATTCCAGCTGGTACTTTTTTGCAGACTCATAATTTGCTTTCAATTCTGTCTGGTAGTTCTGATCGATCGTTACATAAGGTGCTACCAGTTTCCAGTCTTCCAGGCCAATGGGATTTTCCAGCACCAGTTTTTCCACTATTTCAGGAAACATAAGTGTCAACCTGACTGCCAGCATTCCTCCCATTGAATGCCCCAGCAACAATATCCTATCTATCTTCAATGTATCCAGTATGGCTTTGGTATTCACTGCCAGCTGCTGAAATGTAAATTGATAAGTGGACGGTTTCGAAGATTTGCCGAACCCGATCTGGTCAGGCACTATTACGCGGTATCCTTCAGCAGACAGCTCCTGAATGGTTTGTTTCCAGTAAGCTCCATTGAAGTTCTTCCCATGTAACAATACCACCGTTTTGCCATTGCCTTTTTCAGGTTTGATATCCATATATGCCATCGACAGTTCCTGCTTCTGACTTTTCATTTTCAGATGGTGTACAGGGAACGGATATTCGTAATTGGTCAGCATAATATCTAAAACCGGACGGTCAGTTTGCCCAAATGCTGAATGCAGCAATACAACCGATAACATTATCAGGCAGTACTTTTTCATCTTGTAATTTTTAGCCTGGTATTTTAGACAGAAAAACTATGCCAGGTCCCTTCTTAGCTGCGGGCTGGCATAATTTTTTAAAATCCTGACATATAGGCTGATTTTGTGTTCTCCCCGTTCCCAACACTCCCATTTAACAGCAAAAACAATGTATATGCAAAACGTTATTCCACATTTATGGTTCGATAAAGAGGCACCGGAGGCAGCAATTTTCTACACCTCCCTATTTCCGGACTCTAAGATCATCGATTCCTACAAGCTGCAAAATACCCCTTCCGGGGATTGTGATGTAGTAAGTTTTCAGTTGTGGAAGCAGGAATTCATGGCCATCAGTGCCGGCCCACTTTTCAAATTCAATCCTTCCGTTTCATTTATAGTGAATTTTGATCCGCTTTTTTTCAAAGGAACGGATAACCCGGAGCAGGCCGCACGGGAGGCGCTCGATAAGATCTGGGAGAAATTGTCCGAGGGTGGCAAATCCCTGATGGAGATTGGAGAATATCCATTCAGCAAACGTTATGGCTGGATCCAGGATAAATACGGACTGAGCTGGCAACTGATGCTGACCGATCCGAAAGGCGCCGCCCGCCCGGCTATCGTTCCTTCCATGATGTTTGTAAAAGATAATTATGGCAAAGCAGAAGAAGCGATCAGTTTTTATCTTTCTGTTTTTAAGCCGTCGAGACCAGGAAATATCCACCGGTATCCGGCCGGGATGGAACCAGATAAAGAAGGCGCTGTCATGTATGCCGACTTCATGCTGCAAGACAAGTGGTTTGCCCTGATGGAAAGCGCTCACGAGCATAATTTTGAATTCAATGAAGCAATTTCTTTTATCGTGAATTGTAAAGACCAGGATGAAATAGATTATTACTGGGAGAAACTTTCAGCAGTTCCGGAATCGGAGCAATGCGGTTGGGTAAAAGATAAATACGGACTGAGCTGGCAGATCTCTCCCTTTGAACTGGAAGAAATGATGAGGTCAGGTTCGCAGGAACAGATAGACCGCGTTACGCAAGCCTTTCTGCCAATGAAGAAAACTTGATCTGGCTGTAA
>NZ_JBQCGW010000057.1:0-18477 GCF_051955275.1 Pseudobacter sp.
GTTATGTGCCAGTCTGGGGATTTACCTGTTTCTTACCGCACTGACCGCTATCGGTATCTTTATGTCTTCCCTGACCACTTACCAGGTAGTAGCCGCTATAGCCACCTTTATTGTATTATTCATTTTAAATAGTATCGGAACCTTATGGCAGGATTACGATTTCATAAGGGACCTGACTTATTCCCTTTCCATGCAGGGACGATTGGAAAAGATGACCCTGGGATTACTCACTACCAAAGATGTATTTTACTACCTCATCATCATGGCCATGTTTGTAGGATTCACCTTGCTGAAACTAAAGGCCGGGCGGGAAGCAAAACCCTGGTATGTGAAAATGGGCAGATACCTGGCTATTATTGCCGGAGCTCTTGCAATTGGATACATCAGTTCCCGGCCCAGGTTAACGGGTTACTTAGATTCTACGGCTACCAAAACCAATACAATTCATCCCCGAACACAACAGTTATTAAAAAGATTAAACGAAGCCCCATTAGAAGTAACATTGTATACTAACTTTTTTGGACATAATGCAGGCCATGGCTTTCCGAAAGAACGCAATAACTACCTGACCACATTCTGGGAGGGGTACCAGCGATTTAAGCCTGATATCGATTTTAAATATGAGTATTATTATGCACTGCCCAAAGGAAGTCAAAATATTTTTAGTCAGTACCCCGGGAAAAGCCTGGTACAAATCATGGGGTTGCTGGCGAGAATGAGCAAAGTAGATTCGGCGTTGTTCAAATCTCAGGAAGAGATTCAGCAGCAGATTGATCTTGAACCAGAGGATTACCAGGTGATCATGCAGTTCAAATACAAGGGACGTACTACGCTGGTAAGACTTTATTATGATCCGCCAAGCCCCTGGCCTGATCAGCAAAATATGAATGCAGCTCTCAGCCGGTTGTTGCAGGATCCTATCCCGAAGGTGTATTTCGCTACAGGAGAATTGGAGCGCAATATTTATAAAGAAGGGGAAAGGGAATATTTTACTCATGTTCTTAACAAGAAGAATCGTGGTGCCCTGATCAATATTGGCTTTGATGCCGATAGCCTTAATCTCGCTACTCAGCATATACCTGATTCAACTTCCCTCCTGGTAATGGCGGACCCGAAAATGGAATTGTCTCCAACGGTATTGAAGAAGCTGCAAAACTATATCCATAACGGTGGTAACATGCTGGTGTCGGGCGAACCTGGCAAGCAGTATGTATTGAATCCGCTGCTGTCTCAAACGGGCGTTCAATTCAGCAATGGTCAGTTGGTTGAGCCCAGCAAGAACGAAACACCGGATAAGATAACCAACTATTATACGTTTGATGCCTTTCAACTTGCAGAGTACAAAAAACTGGTACAATTTAAATATGTGTGGGAAAACGGCCACAAGGCTGATAGTTTAAAAGTCGGTTTTGCAGGAGCCACCGGAATGTCCTGGTCTGAAGATAGCGGCTTTACCATAAAACCCCTGTATATGACCATGCCTGGGAAGACATGGATCAAAACAGGTAAACTGGTAACAGATTCTGCTACTCCGGTTTTCAGTCCGGCGGAAGGCGATATCCAGGAAAGGTCTTTTGCTTCTTCCATTGAATTATCGAGACGGCACAACAACAGAGAGCAACGTATCATTATTGCCGGAGACGCGGATTATCTGAGTAATCTCCGGCAAAAGGAAAATATCATTGATCCTCTTTATAGCTGGCTTACTGACAACCGGTTCCCTGTGTATACTCCCTACCCACGTGTTAAAGACAATATCTTCATCCTAAGCCCTGCCGGGGCAGCTTTTCAAAAAATTCTGCTTTTATGGGTGTTGCCTGCATTAGTGCTTTTGATCGGCACTGTTACATTAATCAGAAGAAAAAGAAAATAAATAAATCATTCCCATGAAGGTTATATTCGGTATAGCAAAAAACGAGTTTCGATACTTGTTTTACTCACCCATTGCCTGGTTCGTCCTCCTCGTTTTTCTGGTACAATGTGCCGTTTTCTTTTGCGGTCCGGTATACGATTATGCCAATAACCAGGAATTATCGATAAAAAATATGGTATCCTTTGGTGGGTTTGACCCACCGCTGACTAAAGGTATTTTTTATGGTAAAAATTTTCTCGAAAATATCGTACGCAACCTGTATCTGTTTATTCCTATTCTTACGATGGGATTGATCAGCAGGGAAGTCAATAGTGGCACAACTGCCTTGCTTTTTTCTTCCCCGGTAAATTTAAGAAGGGTGATACTTGGCAAATATCTTGGTATCATGCTGTATAACCTGTTGTTGCTACTGATCGTTGCCATGTTTCTTGCAACTGGTATTTTCGATATCAAACAAGCTGATTACGGGACATTGTTGTCAGCAGCGTTGGGTCTTTATCTGCTGATCTGTACTTATTCTGCCATAGGCATGTTCATGAGCTGTTTGAGCTCTTACCAGATCGTATCTGCGCTCGCAACCTTTGTGGTGCTGTTTATACTGACTTATATAGGAAGCTTATGGCAACGGTACGACTTCATACGTGATCTTACATATTTTCTTTCGATGCAAAACCGGACAGAGAAAATACTTCACGGATTGATTGTAACAAAGAATGTGATCTATTTTGTACTGGTTACGTGCATGTTTTTGACTTTCACATTTATCAGGCTGAAGAATGACAGGGAATCCAGGCCCAGGTTTATCAAAATGGGAAGATATGTTGCGGTATTTTTGGTAGTACTATTCATTGGTTATGCCAGTTCCCGGCCTGCAGTTACTGGCTATTGGGATACAACTGCTACAGACCGCAATACCATTCATCCGAAAACGCAAGCCACCTTACGTGAATTCAGCAAGGATAGTACACTCGAAGTAACACTCTACACTAATCTCTTAGGAAATGGTATTGGAGCAGGCATGCCCGAATCGCGCAATGCAGGGTATCTGTCTGGCCTCTGGGAGCCTTACCTCCGTTTTAAGCCTGATATCCGTTTTAAATATGTGTATTATTATGACAACGATCCGGCAAAAGATGACAGTACGTTGTACCGGGCTTTCCCGGGAAAGCCTTTGACTGAAATAGCAACAGAGATGGCAGAACTGGTGGATGCCAACCTGTCTATGTTCATGCCTCCGGAAGAAATGCGTAAGATCATTGACCTCAATCCGGAAGGTTACAACCTGGTGATGCAACTGAAGTACCAGGGACGTACCACTTTCCTCCGGACTTACGAATTTGATCCGAAATTCTGGCCGGACGAAAGTAACATGATAGCAGCGCTTAAACGTGTGTTAGGTACCGATATGCCGTCTGTAGGATTTGTAACGGGTGGGTTTGAGCGCAGTATTATTAAAACAGGAGAACGTGAGTATGGCGTACATGCAGCGCGCAAGGAATCCCGGGCTTCCATGCTGAATAATGGCTTTGATGTAGATACCATCAACCTTGCCATGCAGGATATTCCAGATACTTTGAATGCGCTGATATTGGCTGATCCAAAAGTAGATCTGAGCCCGGTAGCGATGAACAAATTAAAGAACTACATCGACAAGGGAGGAAATTTGCTGGTAAGCAGCGAACCAGGAAAACAATATGTAGTGAATCCCTTATTATCGCATCTCGGTGTTGAGTTGATGAATGGACAAATATTGCAACCTACCTTCCACGAAACACCTGACAAGGTGATCCCCTATTTGACTAAAGCCTGCTCCGGACTTTCGGACGATATGGCCTCATGGGGAAAGCTACAAAGAGGTGATACTATTCCTGTATTTATGCCTGGCGTTACAGGAATTTCCCTTACCAGTGATAAAGGGTTCAGCACTGATTCACTTACAATAACCATACCTGACAGCACATGGCTGAAGGCCGGCCCTATTGTTATCGATTCCATCGTGCCTCCCTTCAATCCAATGGAAGGTGATATCAAAGGGCCTTCTTTTAAGACCCTGCAACAAATGACGAGAAAGATCAATGGCAAGGAACAACGGGTGATGATTGCCGGGGATGCAGATTACGCCAGCAACAGGATGCTGGCTGTTGATCCGTTCAATTTTCGCATTCTGGTTTCATCCTATACCTGGTTAACCAATGATCAGTTTCCCGTTTTTATGCCAAGACCGGCCGATAAAGATATCTTCATGAACATTGGTGAAAGAGCCGCTTATTACCAGAAAATATTTTTTGTATATGTACTGCCTGCTCTTTTGCTCATCGGTGGCACTGTACTCTTAATCCGCCGGAAAAGAAAATAACAAAACGATGTACTTACAAACAGATGAACAAACGATCGAAGACCTGCGGATCTTCGGCAAGCGGGATAGCCAGGGATTATTCGATCTGTACAATTACTCGAACACCCGTGGTGCAGAATCAGTATTGAAAGAAATGTTCACCAAACCATTATGTGACCAGCAGGAGATCAACCGCCGCAGCAATATCATCCGGAATTTTTCTGTCCTGAATATGCGTTTTCCTTTCGAAGGGGCTTTATTTGATATGGCGGAGAAATATCTGCTGGCAGCCGATGAACAGAAGAAGCAGGGCACACAGCAAACCGTACTCAGTGAAAAAGAGATCAGTAATGGAGTAACTGCCCTGATCAGCCTGGTGCAACAGATCAAAGTTTTCATAGAATCAAAGGATGTATTAGCCATGGAATCCTGGTCTAAGGAAAGGGAGGTGATTGCCTCCCTCCTCCTCGACCCTGCCTTTGAGCCCGTACTGCGCGAACAACAAAAAGCAAAGTTGTCTTATGCCGCTGTTACTGCGTATGATCTGCTCTTCCGTCATCGTGAACGCACCAGGATCGAGCAATTGCTGGCACAGATCTATCAACTGGATGTATACCTTTCAATAGCCAAAGTGGCACGGGAAAGAAAGTTCATATTTCCCAAAGCGTTGCCTAAAGGGAAAAACATACTCCGGCTCAAAGGCGTTTATCATCCGGAACTGGCAAAGCCGGTGAGCAATGATTTTTCCATGAGCCCGGAACAAAATGTAGTTTTTCTCACGGGCGCGAATATGGCTGGTAAATCCACTTTTCTGCGCTCCGTAAGCACAGCCGTATATGTAGCGCATATCGGTTTTCCGGTAGCGGCGGAAGAAATGGAATTCTCTGTGCTCGATGGCATTTACACTACCATCAACCTGCCTGATAACCTCGGCATCGGGGCCAGCCATTTTTATGCAGAAGTATTGCGGGTAAAGAAAGTGGCAGCAGCGCTGCAGGCCAATAAATCATTGTTCATCATCTTCGATGAAATGTTCCGCGGCACCAATGTGAAAGATGCTCATGAAGCAACTGTGGAGATCACACTGGCCTTTGCTGCAAAGAAAGACAGTATGTTCATCATCTCTTCGCATATCGTTGAAGCCGGTGAACGATTGCAGGAGGCCCCATCAATTGGTTTCCAATACCTGCCCACACGCATGAATGGAAATATTCCCGAATACACGTATACGTTAGAGCGTGGAATTACAGCAGATCGTCATGGCATGATCATCATCCGCAATGAAGGTATCCTGGAAACATTGAAGCATGGCCGTAAACGCGCAGCCCGTTAAACTATCAGGGTGCTGCCAGTCGCTCGCCTCCCGGCGAGTGACTTATATTCCGTCGCCTCCGGCGACACGGTGTTCGCCAGAGGCGAACCAATAAAAGTCACTCGCCGGGAGGCGAGCGACTGGGCACAGCACAACAAATATTGTACATCATGAGTTTCAATACAGACAAGCAAACCGTAGAAGAGCTGAACCTGCTGGGTAAATTCAGACAGGGTTCAGTGTACCATCTTTTCAATGAAGTAAAAACACGGGGAGGAGAACAGTTGCTGGATCAAATGTTCCGTAATCCCCTTACCGATGCTGAAAGCATCAATCAACGCAGCAGGATCTTTCAATTCTTTCAGCAATCCACCCTGGGCTTTTCTTTCGATGTACAGCAACTCAATATCATGCGGGAATACCTGGATGCCGGTTCGGGCAGGAATGCCATCTCCACTACCCTGATCATATTTACGCAAAAATTACTCAGCAAACTCACCCGCGATGAAAGGTACAAGAAATCGGTGCAGGGACTTCAGGCCACCATTGTAACCCTGAATCGATGCCATGGTATCCTGGAAGTATTGCAGCAATTAAAAAGTCCATTGGCCAACCGCGTCAACCAACTGCTCCAATTGCTTTCCGATAAACAACTGGAGAAATTCCGTACAATAGATATTTATGCAGATATCACTGTAACCACCCTGGCGCAGTATGATCATTTGCTGAAAAGCCGCTTCCAGTCTGAAATGGATGACCTGCTGCAATTCATCTATGAACTGGATCTTTACATTGCAGTGAGCCAGGTAGCACGTAAGAAAGGCTTCACCTATGCCAGAGCATTACCTCCTGACTTGAACGTATTGAAGGCTTCCCGTCTGGCGCATCCCTGCATAGATAAAGCCATCGGTAATGATATCCATATGAGTGAAGCACAAAATGTGATCTTCCTGACAGGGGCCAATATGGCGGGTAAATCAACATTGATGAAATCGATCGGTATCGGTCTCTACCTGGCGCATATAGGCTTCCCGGTGGCTGCGGAAACTTTCGAATTCTCGGTACGGGAAGGGATGTATTCGAGTATCAATGTGGCGGATAATATCGGACTTGGCTACAGTCATTTTTATGCGGAGGTAGTAAGAGTGAAGCAGGCTGCAGATGCCGCCAGCAGCGGCAAGCGACTCTTACTCATGTTCGACGAATTGTTCAAAGGAACGAATGTAAAGGACGCATATGACGGCACCCTGGCCGTGTCGGAAGCATTTGCCGAATACCAGGATTGCCTGTTCATCGTGTCCACACATATCATTGAAGTGGGCGAAGCCCTGAAGGGAACGGAGAATATCCAATTCAGGTATATGCCAACGATCATGGACGGCGTCAGACCCAGGTACACGTATATCCTGGAAGAAGGCATCACGGAAGACAGACAGGGAATGTTGATCATCAGAAATGAAGGAATACTGGATATGTTGAAAAACTGATGCATGAAAAACGAAAAGAGGTGGCTCAGCAAGATGGGCCACCGCTTTTTATATTAAAAAATCATGAAGTTTCGCTTAATAATCATAAATTCTGCTACGAATGCCACCCTCAACCTGAACAATTGCCAGGCATTGGAGTCAGGCCTGTACAGGGCCTGGTTTTTTCAGGATACACAGGAAATTTACAGTTCCACCCTCGGCCAGGCCAGACCTTGATATATACTTCCTGAATGATATCATCAATGAAACGATTGTCTTGCAATTGTTTGTTGAGATATCTGAGTACAGCGTGGTGGGTATTATGGAAGAACACTTTAAACGCCTGCTCATCACCCTTTCTTATTTTCAAAGCCAGTTGTTGCATACAATGCTGGATGAATCTTTGGTGCCTATAAATGTACCCGCTTTTTCCAAAGTTGAAACATAGCCACGCGTTACCAATACATTAACGTTTTTGTTTCGGGTTTTTCGATGCATCCTGCGCCAATCACTCTCATCCTATTACATGAATAATAAACCTCAGAAAAACAAAGAGCGCTTCAAACGAAGCGCCCTCTTCCATTTTCAATGATTCTTACCTTATTTGCGGCTACAGTTTAAGTAAAAGAAAGTTCATAAAAACAGGTTTCCGCACAACCGGTTAAAAACAGCGGATCAACCAGACATTTAAACCGCCGAACCGTCAAACGCTTTACCACACAGCATTACAAGCACATTCCATCCCGCTCACTTTATATTTCCCTTAAGAATTTGCTCAGTTCTTTTGCACAAAATATAATCATGAAAACAAAAATATTATTCGTTATTGCTGCTGCGGGTCTCTTTGCAAGCTGCAAAAAAAGCGACAAGCCTGCTGATGTTCCCAAACAGGATTTCATTCAGTTACAGATTATCGAGCATGAAAATGGCTATCTCAGATTCGAATTCAATAACAGCCATCAGTTAACCAAAGTAAAACAGCTGGCCAGGGACGAGAATGACGGGGAGCCGGCACTTTACCAATACACTGATTTCAATTATGTGAACGGCCAGATTGCAACTGCAGACTACTTTCAATTAAGTGAAAGCGGCCGGTTCTTTAAAAGAACTGTTCTCAAATATCATCCTGATCCCCAGAAAAGGATCGGATATATCGCCAGGACCTGGTTCTATGAGAACGGGAGCACCGAACGCAAAGACACGGTGGAGTTCACTTTCAACGTGAATGACAAGGTAGTGGGCGTGGAATTCAATGCAGAAAACTACCACGGATACTCCTATGATGAGCGCGGCAACCTGAAGGCAACAGATAGTGAGGAACGAACCGGCAACGACCTGTACAGTTACAAAGGCGATTTCAGGTACGATAACAATATCAACCCCTTTGCGGTGAATGGGCTTGGATTGTATATATTCTCAGTGTATTACAATGAGCCATTCCTGGCAAACGCATTGCTGTCCACCAACAACCCTGTTTATGTAAAAAATGTTTTCGGTCATACCATCTTTGGTGAAGACAATCAACCTACTTACAACAGTGAGGAAAGTTTCTTATCTGAAATGGATTATGTGTTTGACACGCAGGGCGGCCTGAGGGAGTCTGCAGTAAGAAACAGCTTTGAGGTTAAGGAGAACGGGCAGAAGGTGGATGGATACGTAGAGCACACGCTGATCAGGTATACCTGTCTGAAGAAGAAGTCATAAACAATTACTGAGAGAGTGCCCAGTTGCTCGCGTCACCCCGAGCGACTGGGCACACCCTGCGTAATTTATTTCAGCTTAACAGCTCTTGCAAATGATTCAAAATCCTTCACCGTTTCAGCAATATCGCGTTTGGCCACTCCTATTACACTGATTGAAAAACCTTTGCCAAGGATCACACAATTGTAAACAAACACATCCTTTCCCTCACTCTTGCCGGTTTCTTTGATCTCCCTGGCTAAAGCGCCATTGATGGTTACCTCTTCATCTTTATTGGTAATAAAATCAGTACCCTGTTTTTCCCTGAAAGATTCAATCACTCCTCTGGCATAGGCTTTAAGCACTGACGCCTTGATTCCTGCATCAGCTACCTGTGAAATGATCACCATGGGCGTGTTGGGAACTTTGGCCGGATCCACACCGTTGAGTGAGTAAATATGCATATTTCCAACACTGTTAAGATAGCGGAATCTGCTGGCAGATTGAGTCAGCGTAAACTTTGCATCCGCAAAGGCATCCACTTTCTGGTCTTTGTTCATCCATACAGACTCCAGGCTCTTTATCATATCAGCTTCCGTCTCTTTTTCACCGCCCGGATAAACAGTGGTGATCAAAGCCGTAAATGTTGCGTCTCCAAACACCAGGATAATGGATTTGGTTCCGTCATCGCCTTTGGTGGCTACTATTGCTTTCCCCTTCATTCCGTTTACAGTCAGGTCCTGCGTCTGGCGCATGATCATGCCCTTGGCAGCAAAACCTTCTTTGGTAAAGGAAGCGGCAGTTTTATCAAAATTATTCTCACCCTGCAACTCCACCACTATGATAACCCCTTTACCTGCTTTCTGAAAACCGGAAAAGCCAGACATTGGCTCAAAGCCAGCTGGTGGAACCAGATGGATCCTTGTTTTGCTGGCGTTCTGGTGCGCAGCTGTTTTAGTACTTACAATGGCGGTTTTGAGAGATGGTTCCTGGCAAAATGCAGCCAGAACAGCTAAGCTGAAAATAAAGGAAAGGAAAATTGGTCGCATGAGGGGTATTTGACAGTAAAAATGCAATGTATTTTTTGAAAATGCAAAAAAGCCTGGAAACAGGCCGATTTCAGAATTTCTTGACCACATATGAATAAAAAAATGTAAAAAAAATTTTAGATGCATGGATCAACAGAACTTTTACATGAATCACTTCAACAACGGAACGAATCGCCAAAACACAGCACAGCAGAGCGTTTCACTAAATACAGGTGTAAAATTTCACAATCAGTTTCTGCGTTACAATAAAAACCCAATACATGAAAACAGGATTATTACCGGTTATTTTCGCAGCATCATTCTTCGCCAGTTGTAAAAAAAGCGACAAGGCGCCGGAACCTCCAAAGGAATTTATTCAGGTGCAGAAAGTTGATTTTGGTGAAGGTGCCCTCAATTTTCAGTACAACGAACAACACCAGTTATCGAGAGCTGATATAGTGTACAATATTGAGGAGGAAGAGGCACCAGTATTAGCGGCTTATATCTCCTGGACTTACCAGGATGGCTTTCCAACGAAAGCGGAAGTATTTAATAAAAGCGAAGCGATATTCCGGAAAACCTCTGAATTACATTACAAGGCTGATGCCCAAAAGAGAATTGCTTATGTAGCCATGGGCAGAATGAGTGAAAACGGAAACATGCAATGGGGCGACACTGCCGATTATACTTTCAATGCAAGCAACAAGCTTACCTCAATAAAATACAGGGGGGAAGGCTCCACAGCCAATCTATTTGCATACGACAACAATGGAAATTTCAAACAGGAAAATACACTGAAAAGAGTAGAGAATGAGACCTTTGAATACAGTTACGAATACCAGTATGACAATAACACCAATCCTTTTGCAGTGAACGGGCTTGGTATCACACTGTTCACCCTGTTCCAGGGGGAACTTTTTGAAGTGTCCCATATACTTTCCAATAACAACCCGGTAAAAGCAAAAACTGTTTACCTGAGAAAAACACTGAATGGCGACGGACAGGCCACCTACACTTATCAGATAAGCACTACCAAAGAATTCGTCAATGCGCTGGATGAAATTGGCGGATTAAAGCAGGTAACTACCAATACCTCCAATGAAACCAGGGAGAACGGAGCAGTCACCAATGCTTATAATAATCAGTCGATCTTAAAGTATACCTGTATCAAAAAGCAGCAGTAAGCTTTCATATACGATCAAAGAACGCTTCCCTACTGGCGTCCTTCTTACAATCAAACAATAATTATGAAGAATTTATTTTTTATCCCTATCGTTATAGCAGCAGCAAGCCTTACCAGTTGTAAAAAAAGCGACAAAACACCAGAACCTCCCAAAGAATTCATCCAGCTTCAGAAATTTAATTTCGGGGAGGGATCCCTCAACCTCCTGTACAATGAGCAACATCTTATCTCAAGGGCCGAAATTCACGCTGTTGTTGATGAAGCAGGTACATCCAGGATGGACAGCTATGTCAGTTGGTCCTACCAGGATGGATTTCCTGTTAAAGCAGAATTCTTCAATAACAACGGCACCGCTTTTATAAAAACATACGAATTCCATTACAAGGCTGACGCAGGAAACAAGATAGCTTATGTTGCCAGGCTCAGGCTAAACGAGGATGGAAGTATACGGAGAAAAGACACTACCAATTACAGTTTTGGTGCAAACAACAAGCTTATTTCTACCAAAGTAAGGACTAACGATGCCGCTGCCATTACCTTCGGTTATGACAACAACGGCAACCATATAAGAGAGAATGTGTCAAGCAGGTCGGAAAACACTATTTATGAAGACAGGTTTGAATTTCAATACGATAATAAGATCAATCCGTTATCAGTAAACGGGCTGGGCCTTATGCTCTACACAATTTTCGGTGATGATCATTTTGAAATGACCCAGATACTTTCCACCAACAACATCACAACTTCAAAATATTTGTATTCAGTAAAAAGGGTTGATGAAGGTGACCAACCCGTTTCTACCACTCTGTACAAAACTGACAAAGTATATACCAATACATTTGACGAAACAGGTGGTCTGAAGCAGGTAAGCATCAAAACAACCACGGAAAGCAGTGAGAACGGAACAGTCTTCGATACTGGCAACTGGGAGTCAGTTTTTAAATACACCTGTATAAAAAAGCAGCAGTAGACAGTTATATCCCCAATGCAAAAAGGGTGTCTCCAAAGACACCCTTTTGCTATTTTATGGAAAGAAGATCCTACTTCACTTCCTCGAACTCAGCGTCGGTTACATTTTCGCCGCCACCGTTATTCGGTTGACCACCGCCGTTAGCACCAGCCTGATCTGCACCAGGTTGAGCGCCGCCGGCCTGCTGGGCCTTGTAAATTTCTTCAGAAGCTGCTGTCCAGGCATTGTTCATCTCTGCTGTTGCAGCGTCGATAGCGGCAATATCCTGTGACTTATGCGCTTCTTTCAGTTTATTAAGAGCGTTTTCGATCGGAGCTTTTTTATCAGCAGGGATCTTATCGCCGAACTCTTTCAGTTGTTTTTCAGTCTGGAAGATCATGCTGTCAGCAGCGTTGATCTTGTCAACCGTTTCACGGGCAGCCTTGTCGGTTGCTTCGTTGGCACGAGCTTCGGCCTTCATTTTTTCCACTTCGTCTTTGCTCAGACCGCTACCGGCTTCTATACGGATCTTCTGTTCTTTACCGGTGCCTTTGTCCTTGGCAGTTACGTGCAGGATACCGTTGGCATCGATATCGAAGATCACTTCGATCTGCGGAACGCCACGGGGAGCTGGTGGGATACCATCCAGGTTGAAGGTACCGAGGCTCTTATTCTGGTTGGCCATCGGACGTTCGCCCTGTAATACATGGATCTGTACACCAGGCTGGTTATCGCTGGCAGTAGAGAAGGTCTCGGATTTACGTGTAGGGATGGTAGTGTTGCTTTCGATCAGGCGGGTCATTACACCACCCATTGTTTCGATACCCAGAGAAAGCGGGGTAACGTCCAGCAGCAGTACATCTTTTACTTCACCTGTGAGGACCGCACCCTGGATAGCGGCGCCGATAGCTACCACTTCATCCGGGTTAACGCCCTTGTTGGGTTTCTTTCCGAAGAATTTCTCAACGATCTCCTGTACTTTGGGGATACGTGTAGAACCACCTACCAGGATCACCTCATCGATATCGGAAGTGCTCATGCCGGCGTCTTTCAGCGCCTGCTCACAGGGCTTCAGGCAACGCTCGAACAGTTTATCTGACAGTTGCTCAAATTTGGCGCGGGTCAGTTTTTTCACCAGGTGTTTTGGAACACCATCGATAGCGGTGATATATGGAAGGTTGATCTCGGTTTCGCTGGAAGAAGACAGTTCCACTTTCGCTTTTTCTGCTGCTTCTTTCAGACGTTGCAGTGCCATGGGGTCTTTGCGGAGGTCAACAGCTTCGTCGCTTTTGAACTCATCTGCCAGCCAGTCCATGATCACTTTATCGAAGTCGTCACCACCGAGGTGGGTATCACCGTTGGTAGACTTCACTTCAAATACACCGTCGCCCAGTTCCAGTACGGAGATATCAAAGGTACCGCCACCAAGGTCGAATACTGCGATCTTCTCGTCTGCTTTCTTTTTATCGAGACCATAGGCCAGAGCGGCTGCAGTAGGCTCGTTCACGATACGGCGGACGTTCAGACCGGCAATCTCACCGGCTTCTTTGGTTGCCTGACGTTGGGCATCATTGAAGTAGGCAGGAACGGTGATCACCGCTTCTGTTACTTCCTGTCCCAGGTAATCTTCTGCTGTTTTCTTCATTTTCTGAAGGATCATGGCAGAAATTTCCTGCGGGGTATATAAACGTCCGTCTATGTCAATACGTACGGTATTATTGTCACCTTTTGCTACCTTATAGCTCCAGTGGCTGATTTCTTCTGTCACTTCATCATAACGGCGTCCCATGAAACGCTTCACACTCATGATGGTGTTGTGCGGGTTCGTAATGGCCTGCCTTTTGGCCGGATCTCCTACCTTTCTTTCACCATTCTTCAAAAAAGCCACCACAGACGGGGTAGTACGGCGTCCCTCATCGTTGGCGATCACCACGGGTTCATTTCCCTCCATCACTGACACGCAGCTGTTGGTAGTACCCAGGTCAATTCCTATTATCTTTCCCATAATTGTGCTGAATTTTATGTTCGCTTATTGGTTATCAATCATTATGCCCATTGGTTGAAAGGTGAAAAATTGGCAGTATCTTCCCTTTTCAAACTCATAATCTGATGGAATGGCTGTGGATCATCCTTGGTTTCGTGCTAATTTTTCTGGGTATCCTGGGTAGCCTCCTACCCGTTCTGCCAGGACCGCCCATTGCCTGGTTCGGCCTGCTGCTGCAACAGCTGCGAGACCCCGATCCATTCAGTACACAGTTCCTGGTGATCTGGGCGGGCATTGTAGTGGTCATCATTGTGCTGGATTACGTGATCCCTATCTACGGCACCAAAAAGTTCGGAGGCAGCAAATACGGCGCCTGGGGCTGCACACTGGGCTTCCTGCTCGCCTTCTGGATGGGCCCCTGGGGTGTGATCATCGGGCCGTTCATCGGTGCCTTCATAGGAGAACTGATCGGCGGGCAGACCACCAACCGGTCCCTGAAAGCGGCACTAGGCTCCTTCATCGGTTTTTTACTGGGTTCCTTCATCAAGATCGTCGTTTGTTTCATGATGTTATGGTACCTCATCAAATCTGTCTGGTAACATCAACATATGAAACTGACAAAAGATACATGCCGGCGGATAGTGACCGCCAAAATGTACAGTACATTATGTAATCCCATTACTCTTTTGCTGCTTCCACTTTAAATGTGAACTGCTTTTGCGTAAGATAACTGAAGCTCACCACAATCACGGTGGTCAGGATCTTGGCGATGGTAGGATAAATATGGAATTGCTCCACAAATAGTTTGATGAAGATATAGTTCAGGCCGATGCAAACCAGCACCAGCAGAAAATAACGGAATAACTGCACCCTTCCCTTCAGCGTGGAGCCGGGGAATACGATGAACCTGTTGAGCAGGTAACCGGTAGGAAAGCTGATGGTAAAAGAGATGAGGAAAGCCATGATATGAGGACTGATGGCACCTGCAAAAGTGTGCACCACCTGTTTATCCAGGATAAAATTATAGCTGATATAATAAATAAATATATCGAGGAAGGTATTGCCGCCACCGCAGGCAGCATACCTGAAGGTCTGAAGAGGCATCCATTTCCGGAACGGCGGATAAACAAAATCAATAATACCAGTAACCCAGTCTTTCAACATCCTTATATTAATTGTCGCGACGCAAAGTTAGGGGAAAGACATGACAGGATTATGCCCATCTGGCTGTGTCTTGTTGATTAAAACATTAATTTTGCCCCCTTAAATCAAGTTCATGGGCATTGTTGCAGACATTCAATTGGCCGTTCATCAGCAGATCAAAGCATTATACCAGACAGATTTCCCTGCCGGTTCAGTATTGGTAAACGAGACCAAGCCTGAGTTTGAGGGCGACTATACCGTGGTGCTCTTTGCCCTGGTGAAACCATTGAAAAAGAGCCCTGAAGGCCTGGGCCAGGAGCTCGGCACGCAGCTGGTAAAAGCCCATCCGGAGCTTTTCACCGCCTTCAACGTGATCAAAGGATTCCTGAACCTGAGTATTTCCGAAGCTTACTGGCTGCAGTTCCTGGATAACAATGCCGGTAAAGCCGATTACGGGTACCATCCTTCAAATGGACAAAAACTGATGGTGGAGTACTCCTCCCCCAATACCAACAAGCCCCTGCACCTGGGTCACCTCCGCAATAACTTCCTGGGATGGAGCATCGCTGAGATCGCCAAAGCCACCGGTTTTGATGTGGTGAAAACCTGCATCGTGAACGACCGTGGCGTACATATCTGCAAAAGCATGCTGGCCTGGGAACGTTTCGGCAATGGCGCCACTCCTGAGAGCACAGGCATCAAAGGCGACCATTTCGTGGGAGATTATTATGTAAAATTCGAGAACCTGCTGAAAGAGCAGGCCGCCCCCATATTAGACAAGTTATTGAGCGGGGACACTTCGGATGTGGATGCGGGTGAGTTGCCCAAGCTCACAGCCATCCTCAGCAAACTGCCTGAACTGAGCGGTGATAAAAAGAAGGAAGCCGAAGACGAAGTGAAAGAGATCGCGCGTAACAGCACCGAAGCCATGCGCGCCGTCCGCCAGATGCTGATCAAATGGGAACAGGGCGATCTGGCCGTGATGAGCCTCTGGGAAAAGATGAACAGCTGGGTATATGCGGGTTTCAACGAAACGTACCAGCGCATCGGTTCCGATTTCGATAAAACATATTACGAGAGCAATACTTATTTATTAGGCAAAGACCTGGTGGAGTCCGGCCTGGAGAAAGGCGTGTTCTATGCCAAAGAAGATGGATCCGTATGGATCGATCTCACGGCTGATGGCCTGGATGAGAAGATCGTGAGAAGAAAGGATGGCACTTCTGTTTACATCACGCAGGATATCGGCCTGGCTGTACAGAAGCAGGAAGAATACCAATGCGATCAGAGCATTTATGTAGTGGGCGATGAGCAGAACTACCACTTCAAGGTATTGAAGCTGATCGCGCAGAAACTGCAACTGCCAGCCGCCGATGGTATTTACCATCTCAGTTACGGCATGGTGGAATTGCCTACCGGAAAGATGAAAAGCCGCGAGGGCACTGTGGTTGATGCGGATGACCTGATCAATGAAATGGTGAAGATCTCTGCCGCTAAAACAGAAGAACTGGG
Organism: Pseudobacter sp.; assembly: GCF_051955275.1. NCBI lineage: Bacteria > Pseudomonadati > Bacteroidota > Chitinophagia > Chitinophagales > Chitinophagaceae > Pseudobacter > Pseudobacter sp. The sequence continues at coordinate 16,466 of NZ_JBQCGW010000057.1, forward strand.
TAAAGTGAAGGATTTCAATGAAGCCGAACTGGCGGAATTATATGATACACTGGGATTGGGTGCGCTGAAATTCTTTTTGCTGCGTGTTGATCCGAAGAAGAAAATGTTGTTCAATCCGGAGGAATCGATAGAGTTCCAGGGGTTCACGGGGCCGTTCATTCAGTATACACATGCAAGGATCAAGTCGATCCTGAGAAAGGAAGCAGCAAACTTTGAAACCGGTTCTGCCAACAGCGGAGGCCTGTTTCCGTTAGAGAAAGCTGTGATCACCCTAGCAGAACAATTCCCTGCCATTATTGCTCAGGCCGGCGTTGAGCACAATCCTTCAGTGATTGCCGGGTATATCTTTAAAGTGGCGCAGTCATTCAACTCTTTCTATACTGAACACTCTGTAATGAATGCTGAATCTGCGGAAAAGAAACAACTCCGCCTTAAACTGGCAGCCATCACTTCCCGGATCATTGCCACCGGCATGAAACTGCTGGGTATCCGTGTACCGGAAAGAATGTAATTCAACTTTTTTATACAGGAAAATGCCCCGTTGCTACCCGGGGCATTTCTTTTTTTATAACTATAGAACTGCTAACTATAATCTGCTGATCATTACTTCCATACCCTGTACTGCCTCCGACAGGTAAAGGTCGCCGCAAAGGCCCTTACGCCATTTTTCAATAGTATCGTCCTCTGCTCCCGACGGGCTGATGTTCATTTGCTTTGCAGCGGGTAATCTGAGCAACAGATTCAGATCATTCACTCTTGTCCTTCGTTGCTGCCATTGCTGCATGAATGTATCCCAATTGAGGGACCAGTTGCTTTCATTGTCCTTTCTGATACTATCCAGTTTGAGGCGTACCTGTTTCAGTTCCTGACTCCGGCCCAATTGCAGTTCCACAGCCTGTTTCAACGACTCGATGGTCTGAGGTTCCTGTACTTTTTTAACGGCCGTTACCGGGATCTCGTCCCAGGGCAGCGCGGATGGCTGGTTGGATTCTGATGCATATCCCCTTGCAAAAACAGAAGGCAGTTCAATATCCGGCTTAACACCTTTCAGTTGCGTGCTGGCGCCGCTGGAACGGTAGAACTTACTGTGCGTGATCACCAGGCTGCCCAGGTCCAGTGCCGGACTGTTGGGAGTTTTTATGTCTACCCGCCCGATAGGAAAAGTCGACTGCGCTGTTCCCTTTCCGTAAGTATTACTGCCTATCAGCAGGCCGCGGCCATAATCCTGCATGGCGGCACTGAAAAGTTCGGAAGCAGAAGCACTGCGACCGTTAATCATCACGGCCAGCGGGCCATCGTAAACCGGTACATTATCTGCAGGCAGTGCATTGGTGGAAATTTTATCTCCGGCCTTCAGGTGAGCTACCGGTCCGCCGGGAAGGAAGAGCCCGATGATCTGCAATGCCTGGGCATAATCCCCTCCGGGATTATTGCGCAGGTCAACGATAATACCTTTGACAGCTTCCTTTTTCAGCTTTTCAATTTCTTTTTTCATATCGGCTGAACAACTCAGATCGCCCGTCATCATTTCACCGGTTGAATAGAACCTGGAAAGATTGATATACCCGATCTTTCCGGATTCACGGTTGATCACGGCGCTCCGGGCACGCACCTCTTTATCTGCTATCTCATCTCGTTTCAGCTGTATGGTTTCGATGCCACCTTCGGGGTATTTAACCGTTATCCAGATATCGGAGTTCTTATCGCCACGGATGAATTGTGCAATCTCGATCACGTTGAGCCCGCTCACATCGGCCATATCCCCTTCGCTGTTGCCTACCTGCAGCAGTTCGTCGTTCTCCCTGATCTTTCCGGAAGCATAAGCGGTACCACCGGTCACCACTTTATTGAAATATGTTCTTCCATTGATATCTTCCAGCGCCACCCCGATACCATAATAGCGCTTACCGAAATTCTCCACCTGAGGCTTTGCATTTACAGGGGGTGTCCAGCGGGTATGCGGGTCCAGCGAAGCAAGGATGATATTGATATATTCTGCAAAACGGTATTCT